>JAFGQM010000111.1 GCA_016935655.1 Candidatus Altarchaeota archaeon
CCTCCTGCAGGCCCTTCGAGCCCACATGCTTCCCGAAGAGGAAGGTCCTCTCCCTGCCTACAAATCCCGGCTTGACGAATTCGTAGGTGTCAGCCTTCTTCAATATGCCATCTACATGTATCCCTGATTCGTGGGTAAAGGCGTTCTTGCCCACCAATGCCTTGTTGGATGCGATCGCTATGCCTGTGAGATCCTCTACTAGCTTAGAAACCTCATAGATCTTCTCAGTCTTTATATCGGTCTTGTAACCATATAGTATGTCAAGGGCGCCCACTACCTCCTCCAGAGCCGCATTCCCCGCGCGCTCCCCGAGCCCGTTTATCGTCACATCCACGGTGTTCGCGCCGCTCCTGACCGATGCTAGGGTATTGGCCACAGCGAGCCCGAGGTCGTCGTGGCAGTGTACGCCGTAAGGCATCTTCTTGTATTTTGACAATTCTGAGAAGTACTTTGCCATGATCTCCGGCGTGGCGGCGCCCACAGTATCGGCTATCGTAAACCTGTCAATCTTGCGCCCCACCCTGTCAAGGACCTTCTTCATGAACCCGACCTCGGTCCTGGACCCGTCCTCGCAGCATAAATCTATGTAAAGTCCGTTCTCCTTTGAGAAGTCCACGGTCTCGTCAACGAGTTTAAGGAGCTCTGCAGGGGCCATCTTGAGCTTGTACTTTATATGGGATTCCGATGTCGGGACGACCAAAAAAATCCCGTCCACCTCGCAGTTGAGGCAGACTTCTATCTCCTTTTTCAACACTCTTGTGAAGCTGAGGACCTTCGCCCTGAGGCCCTCCCTTGCTATGAGTTTTATGCTCTCCCTTTCACCCTCGCTTGTCGCCACTGAGCCGGCCTCTATGCAATCCACGCCCAGGTCGTCCAAGGCCTTAGCTATCCTGAGCTTCTCCTCGGGGCTCAGAGAGACCCCCGGCGTTTGTTCACCGTCCCTGAGAGTCGTGTCGAGAACCTGTATCTTCTGCATGGGTAAATTTGACGCGGGGTGTTAAAAAATAGGGCTAATGATAGCCTTTATTAATCTTCGACCTTAAAATACGGAAAATGAACAAGGCACATGCAATCATATACCTGCTTTACCTTGAGCTGAAGAGGAGGATCTTCGGCACCAAGTTCATGGCAGAGGTGGATGTGACAGACAACTGCAACCTCAGGTGTAAATACTGCTACCACTGGCAGAAGAAGGATTTTCAAAAGGAGGAGCCTCCGATAGGCATGTGGGAGAAGCGGTTTAAGGAGCTGCATAAATCAGGAATCCGCTCGATCCTGCTTGTGGGCGGCGAGCCGGCCCTCAGGATGGACGTCCTGATGCTGGCTGATAAGATGTTCCCTTTTGTCCACATCATCACGAACGGCACCATAAAGGTGCCCAAGGAGTTCAATCATAGACTTTTTGTCTCGGTCGATGGCTTGGAGAAGACCAATGATTCAATAAGAGGCAAGGGAGTCTTCTCGAGGATAATGAATAACTACCAGGGCGATAACAGGGTTATAATCAACATGACCCTATCCAATGATAATTACAAGGAATTGGAGGGCGTGGTCAAAATCGCGGAAAAACAGGGATTCAGAGGCGTAGTCTGTAATATCTATGGACATGCCATAGGCGACAAGGGTCCGATAACCCTTCGTAAAGAGGAGCGAAAGCTCATAATCGACGAGCTCAAAAGGGTCAAGTCCCTGCATCCCAACGGCTTCCTTCTCAGCAAGGCCATGATCTCATGGTACGAAAAAGGTGACCATAGGGGTCGCTGCTACTGGGGCGATGACGCACTGCACTTCGATGTCTCCTGGAAAAGGAGGAGGTGCTTTGCCAGCAACGCAGACTGCTCCGAATGCGGATGCCTTGCCGGCGCCTTCCAGAGCTTTTTTACCATGGTTAGGTATCCCAAAGAAGTCTCTGCCATAATAGGCTGACCCTATCCGGGCCTTATCGCCGCGACTATCGCGGCCACTGGCAGGGCACATAGGAAGGGCAAAAATATGGCCAGGATGTAGTGTAACACGTTGGGCTTCATTACGTCCCTTTCTCGCGGTACTGAATAGGCGGGGAGGTAAATAATCAGCCCATAGATGAGTATCCAAAACCCTGCAAGGAGGTTCTGCAGGCCGTATCCCAGCTCGGCGAAGTTGCCCGTTATCCCGAACAGGACGAAGACGGCGTTCGGGCTGAAATCATACTTGGAAAGGAGCCACACCCATGCTAGGAACATCGGGATGAAAACTATGACACTATGGAACAGGACGACCTCGAGATAATTGGCCGATGCGGTTATAGCCGCCTCCCCCATCCTTACGCCGAAAAACGGGGCCATGTTGGTCATTCCGGTGGCTATTGCCCCCTCCACTAGGGCCAAAAAGACTGCCAGGACAACGAACTTCACCCTCCAGTCGATGGGATTGGCTATAGAAGCCCTCTTTACTAAGTCCCTCCATCGGTATATGAGGGCACCACATACAATGACCCACAAGAAGACCAGAGTCACGCCCATCCATATCACGACCCGGGACCTCTGGTCGGTAGCGTTGGACAAGGCATAGAGTACGGACATAAGGATCCCGATTGCTGCGTACACCCCGAGTGCTAGGATTACCCTTGACATATCCCTATTAATTAATTATAAGGAAGAAAAAACTGTTAAAACTTGGCATTTCTATACTGTCATCCCCCACATGCGCACCTGGTCGTAGCAGCCCTCCCTGAGCCCTTCCTCCGTAAGGTTGTTGCATAGGAACATGCTCTTCCTCAGTATGGCCTTGCATTCGATTAATCTAACTTCGTCATCCACATCTTCGCACAGCGTGATGTTCCTCTTCGCCACTGCCATGCATTCGCTTATCAACCCGACCTCGCCCCGTGGTTCGACCATGTTATTGCATATGCCATAGTTCTTGTTATAGACTGCAAAATTGTAGAAGCAGGCGTTCCTGATTTTCGGGACCAATTCCTTCTCGCCCTCCTTGTACTGGTTCAGCTGTGAGGCCGCTTGGTCGCAGAGCATGGATTGGCCGGCCTCTATTGCGCGCAGAGAGTAGCATTCGGCTCTCATCACATTCCTTTCTAAATTAGTCTCCAGCCCGTCAGCAGTCTGTATACAGTCGGTCCAGTTGAACTCCCTGATCCTCATCTGCATATCTGGGGGGGGTCGCCAGATGGTCTCATTCTCCACGGCGGTGAGGTTGCCTGTAATCTGCGGAGCCCTGCCCCCG
>JAFGQM010000112.1 GCA_016935655.1 Candidatus Altarchaeota archaeon
ACCTCCCAGCCCGTTTCCTCGTTTATCGCCCCGCTGAGCCTTGTTGCCAGCTCTGGGATTATGATCTTTTTGTGCCGTACCCTTTCGGGTAGTTTGAACTTTTCTATCGACTCCTTGACCACGCCTGAATTGAGGCTGCCTACGGCTACTGCAGTATCCACGGCAAAGCCCTTTGTGTCGAGCACCAGCAGGTAGCAGTTCAGCTTGGCCCTTTCGAGATCCCCCTTTATGATGTGGAACGTGAGCGCATAGTTCACGGTCATGAGGACCGGCGAGGTCTCATCCGGCTTCCCTATTTCATACAGGCCGGCATCGACCCTGCTCTCCTCCTTGGGGTCGGCGAACAGGTTCTCCCTGAGGGTCATCAGGGGCAGGTTGGCCCAGACGTCCCCGGTCTTTACCACTACTATACTGCTGTAGCGCAGCATGAAGACGGAAGCAAGGAACGCCTCATAATACTTCTTATTGAACTCATCGGCATCCATGGAATAGGCCAAGGAGGGAGTTGAGATTATCGGAAAGCCCAATGGCTTGACGTCCTTCTCGACAGCCGCCCTTCTTATCTGGACGCATCTGTCGACGAACTCCTTAAACGCCCTGCCGCTGATTGCTGTAGCAGGGTCCAGGACCAGGTCCTCCAGACCCTCCTTGCGCGCCTTGTTGGCCAGATCCCCCAGCTTCTGCAGATCTCCTGACCTTATCACAAGGGGGCAGTTGTTCTCTTTGGCCAATCTTATCATCTCGGTTATGTTCCTCTCATCGGCGCCGTAGAGCAACGGCCTTCTCTTCCCCACTATCGCAAGAGCCTTTCGCAATATCTCGATATCGCTCGATATCAGTATTAGGGGCTTCGAGCAGTTGTCATTCACGAGCTTCGCGACCTTCTCCGCCTTTAGCTTGTCGCTCAGTTTTATGGCCACTGCGTCCAAGGAAAGCATGACGTTTACCCTCTCCGTCTGCCTTTCGTTGACTGTCTTCGCGCGCTCGGTTATCTCCTCGTCCGGCATACTGTCTGAGACCTCCAAGGCCAGTATAGTGGGGTTGAAGAACTTCAGCTCATGGCGGTACATGACGCTCTCCCCGCCAAACTTCCTCATGTACTTGCCCAAACCGAAGGTGACCTCCCTGACTGGGGTCAGGAGCAGATCAACCAGGATCTCCTTGTTCTGTGGGTCCATGTTCATGCAGGCATCAAGGCTCTTCTCCCTCTTGACAAGAGAGACTGCAAAGTCCATGCAGGACTTGGAGCCGCAGCTGCCGCAGTCCTTGGCAGGCAGGTACTTGTAGATCTCCATAACCGAAGCTTTTTTTGCCATATTACGATTTCAACCACTGCTCGAAGTCCGGCTGCTCGATGGATTCCCCGGACATGAGGTTATCACGAATTGTTTTGACCGCATGTATCGCTGCGGGGTGCAGCATCATGAATATCTCCGCTCCTGAGAGCATGGCCACAGTAGCGGTAACTGCTTCCCACAAAGGCCCCCTGTACTCCTTGGGGCCATAGCCCTCCATGTTCGCCCACGCCTCCCTGGCGGACCATGCATTGGATGAGCCCGACAGCAGTGGATACGAAAGCTGCTTGTCGCCCCCAAGGGCCATGAGCCGAGTGGTCTCCATCGTGGATATCGTGTAGTCCAACCCGTATCCCAGCGCGCCCGTGAACGTGTCCATGATTATCTCTTCTGTATGCCTCATGACCTGGGAGGTCACCCTCTTCATCGATACGGGATCCATGGTCGCAAGGCAGAGGACCGGATGGCCATGCTGCTTGGCCAGCTCGCCGAATATAATCGCACTGTCCTCCTTTGCCGCTGATAGCAGTATCCGTTCTCCCTGGGCCGCCTTGGCGACCTCCTTGAAGACCTCCGGGTCCTTCTTCGGGTTGCCGGAGCCTGAGACAATGATGGGGACCTTGACCTCCCTGAGGACCGATGAGACAAAATCCGCAGCGTCCTTGGGGGAAGTGTCCTTGCTGAGCGGGTCTGTGGATATCAGATGTAGTGTGACCATCCTTGCATCATATTCCTTCACGACCTTCTTCGCCCAGTCCACCGGCGAATCCAAGACGGTTTCATAATGTTGCTGGACTGATTTCGGCAGGTTCAATTTCGTATCAAAGACGTCAAAGGAGACCTCGGGCTTGTGCGGCGTATCGGATTCAAAGAAATAGAAAGGCATGGTCTTCTGCCCGCCGAATGTGAGCGAGTAATCACGGCTTCCGCCATCCTCTTTTGTAGCCCCTATCTTAACCTCTCTTATAGGGTTCCTCCACTCTAGGACTGGAGCCTCGTATTTGAACCCCTCCACCCTCGCTATCTTTCTAGCCACCCCAGGCATCTGCATCACTGAAGCCAGCGTTTGGAGCGTGAGCTCGTCGGCTTCTATCTGGATCTTGTCGAACTCTATCCTGCCGTTCCTCTGCAATATTTCCTTTATGTATCCCTCAAAGTCCAATTTTTTTCAAAAAGTCGGTGAATTGTTTGTAAGATTTAAGGCGTTCAGACTCCCTGTAGACCGATCCGCCCTTCAGGTCTATTTGCGATACTGCAGGGTCCTCGTCTATCCTTCCCTCTATCCCCAGATTGTATCTCTTCGCGTTCTCGTTCACCAGGCCAAAGAATTCGTCCCTCATCCTGTTCGCGACTATGTGGAATCGCTCGAATTTCACACCCAGGTCAACGGCGAGTCTCCTTATCCTGTCCGCAGTCTCCACGCCCCTCTCAGACTGGTCTGTGACAACAATCATAATGTCCACGTCGTCTGTCGTCCTCCTGGACAGGTGCTCCAAGCCCGGCTCACAGTCGACTATGACATAGTCGTATTTCTTGTTTAAGGAATCTATGACCTTCCGTATCATGTGGTTTACAGCGCAGTAGCAGCCCTCCTTCTCGGGCCGCCCCATGACCACCAGATCAAACCCATCGCCTTCCGCCATCGTTTCGAAGACCTTGGCATCGAACCAGCGGTCCTTGTCCATTGTAGTGTAAATCTTTTCGGTATCTGCAGTGAACAGCTCCCTCACATCGCCTATGGTCTTCTTGTATCCCACCCCGAGGGCCTGGGCGAAGTTCTCGTCAGGGTCCGCATCTATGGCCAAGATAGACTTCTTCTTTTCAGCCAGATACCTGACCAGGAAGGCTGCCATCGTCGTCTTCCCTGTACCCCCCTTCCCAGAAAGCGCGAGTATCATTTCTCCTTCTTCTCGATGATCATCTTGTCCGCTACTATCCGGACGTTTTTGAACGTTATTGAGACGCCGCCTACCCCCGGCATAGCGCCCTCGAGCACCAGTGGCGCGCCCTGGACTGCCTCGGGCTCCTTCTTTTCCTCTGTGGCCTCGGGCTTTTTCTTCTTCACCCAGGGATGGTCAACTTTCTCCAGGAATTCCTGAAGTTCCTTCACGTTCTTGACCTGGGTCTCATCCGCTATCTTATCCCTTACGTCCTGAGGGATCGAATTTGAGTACTTCTCTTTAAGCTCCTTGGGCAAGTAGACTACCCTCTGGAAGCCGCCGTCTGCCGAAAGGAACCGGGGCGACCTCATCCATTCTAGGCCGAAGCCCAGGAAGCCGACCACCTGCTCGCCGCCTCCAGTCTGCGAGGCCATCTCAGAGAAGCTCAATCCGTTCACACCCTCGCCCTTAAACCCCCTGTGAACGATGCCCACGGCATCCAGTTCCGGTATGTAGAAGGCAACTGCCTCGAAACAGCCACAGCTGGTATGCGGATAATCGAACATGGAATACATATCGATCCTCTTGGTGGCCCCGCCGGTGTTTTCATCCAAAAACTTGTTCACCCCCTCGAACTCGCCTTTATCAGCATCCAGGACCTTGCCCTTTGCGATCGGCTGGTTGGCGCCCTCGGGATCGATCTTGGAGGCTGCGCGCGCATCGAACCAGTTTATAGCCCCGCATAGTGCGGGCCTGTTGGGTGATATGACGCATAGGTGTTTCGACGCAAAGCTCTTGCAGAGGTTGCAGCTGTAGAAGGTATCGACCTCCTCGTCCTTCATCCCCGCGACCTTGGCGTTCCTCTCCCCATATTTCTTGACCGCATAATCGACCAATTTCTTGACCTGCTCGGTATCGGTTATCAGATCCACCTCGGCCTTCTTGATTATCGGGAACTCCTTTTTTATGTACTCTGAAAGGATTGCGCCCATATGGCTCAGGCGCAGCCCTGCCTTAAAGCTCTCCTTGCCGATCCTCACCCAGACATACTCTCTCTGGTTCAGATGCATGACGCCCTGTATGTAGTTGAATATGTCGTGTATCCTCCTTTCTACGACCCCCTCCAAGTCCTCCTCAAGGTCGGAGCCCGCTATCTTGAGATAGATGAAAAAATTGTTGGTGGAGCCCTCGGGCAGCTTGTCTATGTCCATGCCTATGACGTTGACCTTCCCGTCCTGGATCTCGCCGGCCTTCTTTACTTCGCATAGCTCGGCCTTGTATTCAGCGCTGCCGCCGAACTCGACCTGCATGTCGTTCTTCCTGATCCTTTCACCCTCATACACCACCCCCACCTCGACAGGATACTTGGTCATCGCTTGCCTCCGAACGCCTTCAACCACTCTTCCTCAGACATGGTCTTTAAGGAATAATTAGCATTAGGGTGATAAAACCTTTCCAGGGATATTGTCTTTGTTTTTGAAAAATGTTTCAAATGCTGGAAAAGCTGATTCAGGAACCAAAAATCGAAGCCGAGGAACGCAAGGGTGTCGTAACCATCCTTGATCGTTTCATAAGGGTCTTGTATACTAACTTTCTTCAGGTCCAATCTCTTGGCGACGGGCCCTATGGTAACAAGATTTGCGCCGTTGAAAACCTTGGCCTGATAGTCTGTAGCCAAGGCCCCCAATAGAATCGCGGATTTCGTGGAGGCGGTCATCATCTCCAATGCCTTGGCTGGCTCCACGACTGCCGCCTGTTTCCATCCGGACACCGCCGAAAAGATCCATACCTCAGACATCTTCAAGTAGTGTCGAATCCACGTTCCCTCTTTCCCCCTTAAGCTTTATGGTGTCTGACATGTTCATCGGGACGTCTGCCTTGCCCCTTATGAAATCCATATAATCCTCAGGCTCCCTGCCAAAGTATTTTTTATGCAGGTCGATGTAGTGGGAGAGTTTTATCTGCCTTCCCTTGCCAGTGTCATTGGGGCGCATGCAGAGCTTCGCAGCCAGCACTATCGTCTCCTCTACGGTCTGGACTGAATGCAACAAGTGCTGAGGAGCAGGCTCTATCTTCACCTTCTTCTTTGTCGCCTTGTCATAGACCTCCCATGTCTTCTCGTCCTTCGGGTCGCCCAGCATGAGCTTCCCGTATTTGGCCCCTGCGGGGCCGAGGATTACGGGGATACCGAGTCTCATCACGCTGTGCGCTATGGAGCACGCCTTCTGGGACATGGCTCCATATGCTATGCCTACGGCCCCCACTTTGTTGAGGATGTAATCGGCTATGTTCTCATAGTTACCGTCCAGGTCCTCGCGCGCGAATATGGCAGGTATCTTTATCGCGGCCCCCAGTATGTGCGCATTGCTGACGCAGGAGCCGGTGTTCAACAGACATCCTGCCTCCAGTCTACCCGTTGTGTTCTCATATAAGTCTGAATACTTGGCTATCTGCATGGCGGCGCAGCCGGAGACCATGACTATATACCTCCTGTTCGTGAACTCCTCCGCGATCTTTGCTATCTTCGGGCCGTCAGAGTGCGCAGGACAGCCCACTATCGCTACTATCCCCGGGATCGAGCCCATGACCACCGGGCCGCCCACTTCCCTAACCTCCACATCCCTCACGGGACCGGTCCCCGCCCTCAGCTTATGTGCTTCGCCCTTGAAGACAGTCTCGTATGACGCGCGCATCATAAGACTTACTATCGGTATATGCATGGGGCAAGCGGCCTCGCACTTGCCGCATGAGATGCAGTGTATCATGACCTCCCTGAGCTTGCTGTCATCCCCCTTCTCCTTAAGGAGATGCACCGCCTCATCGATTTCCAGGTTGAAGGGACAGCTCCTCCTGCACATGTGGCAAAATATACAGGGCAGGGATGCCTTCTTCAAATCGAGGCTGGCAAACTCGAACTTCCTGTCTTTCCGTTCCTTGTAGTTGTCGTTTGCGAGCCTGACTAGGATCTCCGGGAGTGTGGCCATGTTATTATGGAATGTAGCCCTCTCTTTTTTCAAGAAACCCACCGCCTCGTCGACGGAGTAATTGCTGATGTTCTTGAGCCCGCCCATGATCTCCTTTGAGGTCGCGACAAGGATCGCGCCGGTGTTCTTGGCAAGCTCGACAATGTCCACCCTCACGCACTGCTCATCGATTACTATGACATCGGCGGCCCCGCTCTTGACGAACTGCAGCTGGTCTGCCATGGAACCGATTATCTTAAGCCCGTGGTCATGACCATGCTCATGGTCCTGCCTCGCCATGTCGTGCCCTGTGCAGCAGAGGCCGCCTATCTGCATCTCCCGGATTCCATTGTGATGGAGGTAATCAGCTGTAGCAGCACCTGCCTTGATGTTATGGCCTATGAAGAGTATGAAGGGTTTTTTCAGGTCTATGCCAAAGCCGAACTCGACCAGGACGTCCTTGTTGTCGAAGTCATAGCCTATGATCTGTGCGACATCGGCCAATTCCATGCTAAGGGAGTCGATCATCCCCATATGGAACGATTTCGACTCGAAATCAAGATTGTTGTTCTCCTGGCCCACATGGCAGGCGGCCACGCAATCGACAATCTGCTCGCTGCAGTAGTCGATTATCTCCTTGAGATGGATTAGCTTAGTAGGTTTAGTGCCGGTTATGATCTGGCAGAGGGGGGCCGGGATATCAGTACCGCTAACCCTAAGGTCTGCAAACTCGCCCTTTCTTCTTATGGCCTCCTCAACGAACTCCCTGGCATGCGACAGATGCGCAGACACGCCCATGCAACAGCTCAGAAGGACCCTCCTTGCCGTCTGCTCCGTTATATTTATCCCGCAGGCGCCTTTCTTGTTGTTGCTCAAATCACACTTGCCATAACCGCACATGTCGCAGGAGTCGAATGACGGCATGTAGATGGGCTTGTATCTTGCAAGCAGCTTCATGTCCCAGTCGCGTATATCGGGTATCTGCGGGAAGGGGGTCTTGCCCCTAGGCTTGCCTTCCCTTATCCTCCCCACCTGGAAATCTACCCTCCCCTCAGTCATTTTATAACCGTGATATTACAGCTGTCTGCATCGACCATGCTCAGACCGGCGACAGAGAACGCTTCTATGTCCACCTTATGTATGCCACCGGCATCCTTCACAATCTTCAGAAAGCTCTTGTTGGCATATTTTGTGTTCTTTGTCACTATCGGCGAGAGATTCTTATCCTTCGGGAACTTCCCCTCGAGCACAACCTCGCTATTGTACCTCAGGCTATCATTAAGATTGGAGCTTGTGCCCCCCACAAAATCCAGCCTCGACCTGCATACGCTGGAGGCCTTGTCGATCCGGAAGTCGTTCAGATCGAAAAGATGCAGAATCCTGAAGAGGGCTATCTCGCATGCGCGCGCCGGTATGTTTATGTACTGGGGCTTGGAGTTCTCGCCTATCGATAGTATAATGGCGTTCTGTATGCCGTTCATCTTGAGGTCCTTTACCAGTATGTTCGACTCGAAAGGCCCCTCGATGCAGGCGATTGGGGGAAGGCCGGGGTTCTCTAGTCTCAGCTTATCGAAGATGAATTTAGGTTTCCTAGCGATGAGCCTGATGGGACCGCTTATCATGGCCTTGCCAAATGACCACCCGGCCAGTTGCATGCCCAATGCGCTCAAAACAGGCTCTTTGATGGAGGTCTTGACTGTTATCTCATTGCCGCTGACATAATAATCGACATGGCCCAAGAAGCCCATCGACGCCTCGGCGAATATCTTCCCGCCCTTAAGGTCGTCCAGTTTGTACAGGGGAAAGTCCCTTGTGCCTTCTTTCTTGTAATCCTTTAGCAATTCACCCAACTCAGACATCTCTATAATAAGCTGGGGGAAAATAAAAATGGGTTGTTAAACCATTACGGGGGCAGGACTACTTTTTCTTCATCACTCTTTTGATCGTTCCTGCATGTGCAAGTAATTGTTCGATGGTCACTCCATGCTTAGCCATCGCATCATTTATGTTCGCTCCCTTGGCCACCTCCAGCCTCAGAGCCTCGACCTGCACCCTGGTTAAAGGCTTTGGCTTCGGTTTGGATATCCTCTGTTTTGGCCTGCGTTTAGGCATTTTAATCAAATGGCCTAAAGGGAGCCCGGATAAAAACTACCTCCTCAAAACCGCCCACCCAAGCCCGATTATAAGGACCAGGATCACCACTGATGCCACAAACAGTATGAAAGAACCGCTGTCTGTGGACAGGACTATGTACGGCGTTGGTGTAGGTTGGGTGGGGGGGGTAGTTGGAGGGGAAGTTTGGTCTGAAGGATACTGTGGTGTGCACAAAGCAAAACAGTTGTTCGGGCAATCCCTGGATCCCCAGACAAAATTAGTCCCACCATCAGGACAGCATAAACCACCTAGTTGTTTGCATGTATAGACCACCACAGAAGGACTTACAACTACCCCCCCGCTCATGGTTGTTGTTTGAGCCTGATTGTCAATAGCCTTGAAGGTGAATGAATATGTACCCGAGGACCTGCCCGAGATGGAGATGGTTGCACTGCAGTCCCTGGCGTTGTTGCAACTCTGCGAGCCTCTTATACCCCCGCCTTCCCAGACCTCGATCCTGCTCAGGCCCCGGTCGTCTGTGGCCCTTACATAAATCTGGAAGGACTGGCCTTCTGCGGGCTGACTCGGTGAAAAATAGGAGGAGACTATTGCCGGAGGCTCGTTGTATGGCGGGTAAGGGGGTATGTAACCGGACTGTATGTAGACTGTCTTAGAAGCAGAAGCGCTCCTGCTCCTCGTGTCATATGCCTTGACTGTGTATGTATAGCCACCGGGAGAGTTCTTGGAAGCAACTGAAAACGTCTTTGAACATGTGGTCGTGCCGTAGCAGTAGTTCAAGCCTATCCTAGAACTGCCCTCCCACAACTCTAATTTGTACAACCCGTCGTTGTCATACGCGCTGACATGGAACTGGAAGCTTTGCCCCACCTGGGGGCTTGAGGGTATCGAATAATACCCGGTGAGCCTTGGGATGTCCCCCACTGGCCATATGCAGTCCTCTTCCCACGCCCTTATACATCTCCCCTTGGGCTCGCACCACGTGTATCCTGCCGCGACAAGACAGCCATGCTCATCCCTGTCCCCACCAATCATTCTGTCTCTTATGTTTACCCTCAGGGTATCCGACTCGTAGTCGCCAAGCTCGTCATAGACCTTCACTGTATAGGTATGCCTGCCAGGCTTGGATTCATACATGTCAAAATAGACCGTGCAGGTGGTCCTGCCCCTGCAGTTGTAGGATTCCTCCAATGAGCCGTCGTCATACAGCTTTATCTCGTCTATGCCGTCAGCATCCTCTGCACT
>JAFGQM010000113.1 GCA_016935655.1 Candidatus Altarchaeota archaeon
CCCAAAACAATAGACTTTGCGGCAGCTGCCCCATCTCGTATGCCGCCGCTAGCAATCTTTAGAACATCCAGATCCTTCAGCTCAAGGAGAGAAATCGCAGTGGGAATGCCCCAATATCTGAATGATTCCGCAATCCTTGAATTCTTGCCACCCTGCCTAATCCCCTCGATAAGGGTCCACGAGGTGCCACCAAAGCCACCCACATCCAAGCAGGATACCCCTGCCGTCACCAGTTTCTCGCCAACGCACTTGGACAGGCCGCAACCGACCTCTTTTACGATGACGGGCTTGCCCAGAGAGGAGCAAACCTCTTCTACCCTCTCCAATAAATCCGAAAAGTTTGTGTTGCCCTCTGGCTGGATAGTCTCCTGCAAGGGATTAAGGTGTAGCGCCAGGGCATCTGCATTGACCATATCAACTGCCTTCTTGCACTCACCAACACCATAACCATAATTCAACTGGACTGCGCCAAGATTGGCTATCTTTAGGGCATTTGGCGCCTTCTTAGAGACAACGGAGAAAGTGGATGACACGCCTGCATCTTCTATGGCCGCCCTCTGGCTGCCTACTTCAATCCCCAAGCCCATCTCCTCGGCTACCTGAGCCAGCTTTCCGTTAATGGCCTTAGCTTCTGTGGTTCCACCTGTCATTGCCTCTATAAGGATAGGTGCCTTCAGCTTCTTATTAAGAAATCTTGTGGATATGTCGATCTTACTCAGATCAACCTCGGGGAGGGCATTGTGCACTAGAGCGACGTCCTCAAATCCTGCGCTGCCCACTTCGACATCCTTCTCAAGGCATATCCTTAAGTGATCGGTCTTTCTTTTTTGCATTTTATCGCTCCTCGATTTTCACGCCTATCTCAGTGGGTTGCGTATTTATGAGCTTCCCACCGACCTTGACCAGAGATTTCCTGACATTCTCTCTGCCCTCCTCAGAGACCAGAGCAACAATGACACCGCCGCGGCCAGCGCCGCAGAGTTTTGAGCCTAAAGCGCCCGCAATTCTTGAGGCATAGACCAACCTCTCAAGCTGTATGCACGAGACGCCTATTGAAGAAAGAAGACCATGATTGATGCTCATAAGAGAACCTAACCGCACCCAATTCTCATTCTCAACTGCCTCTTTCCCAGTGAGCACTATATTTTCCGCTAGGTTTAATAAATCCTCGAATATCTCGGGGTCGTTTTTCTTCATCTTGTCCACGTCCTCGACAATCCCCCTAGTGATGCTTTTGATGCCTGAATGGGCGATCACTATGGGGGGTAGCTCAGGGACCTTTAAGCTCGCAACCTCCCCCTTTTTATACAAACATAGGCCTCCAAAGGTGACAGTAAATGGGTCAACACCACTGCTCTTCGAGTGTATCATGTGCTCGCACTGCCACGCCAAGTCTGCTATCTCCCTCTTCTCCAGCTTGAATTTGGATTCTGTAGCTATCGCCAAAATCGTTGCAGCAATTATGGATGCCGAAGAACCAAGACCGGACTCCAGTGGTATCTCGGATCGGATGAATATGTCCAAACCTGACGAGTCTCTTATATACTCCTGTGTTTTTCTGATGGTCTCGGATACCAGCAGCATACTAGAGGCCTCTCTGTAGTCCAGATAGTCTGAGGAAAGATCCATGGTGTAATCTTTAATGTCAAGGTCGGGGGCATTTATGACGACCTTTTTATCCTTCCTTTTTGACACAGTTACATAGGCCCTAAGGTCTATGGTAACGGCCAGTACCGGCTTACCGTATGCCGCCACATGTTCCCCCAAAAGGATGGCCTTTCCGGGGGCTGATGCAGTTATTGTCATTTTACCCTACGAATTTTGGTCTTCTAGAAAGCTCGACACTCAAAGGTATGGCCTTGAAGGGCATACCTGCAATCCTCTTGTTTATTTCAGAAATAAGCTGTTCAGGTTTCATGGTCTTCTGATCTTTGGCGCCCCTTATACGGACTGACAAATCGCCTGATTCGATTTCCTTGTCGCCGATAACTGCGATATATGGAACCCACTCTTTCTCTGCATCCCTGATCTTCTTGCCCAGGGTTAGGTCCCTGTCATCAAAGTCGACGCGTATCCTCTCATTTTTGATTCTATCCAAAACCTTCCTGGATGCATCAAATTGTTTCTCACTCAGGGGTATGACCCTAAGTTGGGTGGGGGAAAGCCAAAGGGGCAACTCAGGCTGCACACCACCCTGCTGGGACATAAATGCCTTTTCCAGTAAGGCGTATATTATCCTTTCAATGGCACCCGTAGGTGATAGATGCATGATTAGGGGGTATTTCTTGCTCCCATCAGCATCCGTGTAGGTTATCTCATAGTTCTTGGCATTCTCAACGTCCAGCTGATCAGTTGTGAGCGCGGAGGCCTTTCCCAAAAAGTCTATGAAATTCCACTCGTACTTCATGATGAAATAAAAGAATCGTGAGTCCCACATCTCCACCAAAACAGGCTTGCCCCATTTTTTTACCAGGCCTGCGACAAAGTCCTTGTTTTCCTCCCAAAAATCCTTGACCAGCCTCATGCCCATCTCCAGGTCATCCGGTACCTTCAGCCCTATCTTCTCATGGATGCTCTTGGAAAGCTCAAACCTTACGAGCATCTCCTTCTTGGCCTGCTCCATATCAGAACAGAAGGCATGGCAATCGGGCATTGTAAAGCTCCTGAGCCTCCTAAGGCCTGCCAGTTCCCCGTGCTTTTCCACCCTGAAGCTGTACTTCGTAAGCTCGTAAAGTCTCATGGGGAGGTTCTTGTAGGAGATGGTCGCATCGTGAGCCATAAGGAACTGGCCAAAACAGGCCGCAAACCTAAGGAACACTTTTTTGTTGGGCGTCTGTATTGTATACTGGCGCGCAGGAAAGCGGTTCAGATACCTCTTAAGACTCGGATGCTCGAAATCATACATTATCGGGGCTTCAATCTCCATAGCCCCATACTTCTTTATTTCCTCTGTGACCAGATCCTCCAACAGCGATTTGACCAGTCTGCCCTTTGGGTAGTACCTCATATTGCCCGGGTCACTACCGGGCTCATAATCCACAAGCTCTAGCCTTTGCATAAGCTCGACGTGGGGTGGCATCCTATCGACCTCCCGGCTCTTTGCTATCTCGTATGTGAAAAACTTCTCGAGATTGGGATGTTTTGAAAAGTCGAAGCCGTTGAGTTTTTCGCCGTCGAATGAGACATCATGGAGTTTGCCGTCGAGGTCGAGGACCATCCATTTGGATCTCATCTTCTCCTCGGCCTTGAGGGCCTCTGAAGCCTCCTCTTTAGCGACTTTTACCGGTTTTTCATCGCCTATTATGATCTCCCTGCTCAGTTCGGATAGCGGATGCCCCTTGCCGCTTATCTTGAAGGCCTTGTACCAGCCAAAGGGGGCCTTTATAACCTTATATCCCCTCTCGGATAGCCGGATGTAAATCCCGGAAAGTATCCCATCCGCAACAGAGGGGGAAGAAAGATTGGAGGAGAGGTGAGCATAGGGGTAGACTACTATGTTGTCCGCACCTACCTTCTTGAAAACATCCTCCAGCTCGGAAACAACCCTGTCCGTTACCTGCTCCTCTTTGCCCTCGTCTGCTTTTTCTGCAGACATAAAGGCTACCAGGGAGTTGTCGGTTCTGGCTTTCTTGTTTTTTTCTGTTAGCGCCTCGGGGTTCTGAATCGCCTTCCTAGTCGCTTCAAACTCAAAGAAATCCGAATGGATTAGAAGTAGTTTCATTTATTCTTCAATCTCCCAAACCAGAAATAAGGCAAATTAGCTAGCCTCTGTGCTAGATTTTACAACCTTGACAGACGGCATCTGCATCGGAACGGGCATCTGTAGCGTACGAGCGACTATGATCGCCTCTATTATGCCCCTCCTAAGGACAAAATTTGAAACATCCTTCAGTGCATCGCCCTTAAGCACCAGTCTTTTTTCCTTGCCAAGCTGCTTTTCCTCATACTTTGACTCGATGTCGTTGTCAAAATATACCAATGTACCGCTCATGAAAATCTTGCCAAGGTTCTTGTAGTTGCTATTGAACTCCCAAGAGATCTCCAATGTCTTCTCCTGGCCTTTCTGCTTCCTCACATCCTTTAGTGAAAACGTGTTCTTTACCTCCACATTCTCATACTTCCGATCCTCGACAAACGCGTCTATTTTGCCTATTCTGTAATTGGTGATTCCCATTTTTACCCACTTTTTTATTGTTTAATTTTAGAGTGAAATTATAAAATTATCAACCCCCCATAACCGACCACAGGGCTATTCCCGCCAGTATAGTTCCAAGAGGTCATATATGCCACCTTCTCGGCTTTTTTGGCCCCAAGGGCCTTACATGCAATCAAAGTGGCTGTTACGCCGCCAAACCCGCACATGCTTATACGGTACTCTGAAACGGACTTCAAGAGCCCGGTCTCATCGAGCTTCATGATGTCCGAGATTGCTATGTTGTCCTTGGATTCCGCCCGTTCCTTCAGCTCATAATGGGTGAGGTCTGTTGATGCTAGTATCAAAACGTTCTTGCCTGAGCTCTTTATCGCTGAATAGATTGACATGCCTAAATCTTTGCATACCGAGTAAAAGCGCTCGTTTGGGGAGGTATGCATGATCGCTATGGGCACTACCTTAGCCCCCTGCATGATTGTTTGAAGAAATGGCAGATGCACCTCCACGGAGTGTTCATGCTGATGCGCGCGCTCGTCCTTTTGGGCGAACTGCGATTTGCTTAAGATAGATTTGGCGATCTCCGAATCCACCTCCACCTGCCCAAGAGGTGTCTCCCAATACCCATCCGGGAACACAGAGACGAATGGGCCCTCACCAGTATGGTTGGGCCCTATTATTATTACGGTATCCGCCTTCTTAAGCTTCGAATAAACGGCGGCTGCTACGATTCCCGAATATTGGTAACCTGCATGCGGGACCACAGCACCATAAACCTTTGCATTGGGATCGATGGATGGCAGGGAATGGCTTTCCCAGTACTTGAAAGAGGTTTGGATGGCTTTCTCTAGATCCCCTTTGTCTGAGGGGTAGAAAGTCCCGGCGACAGCAGCTTTTCTAAGTTTCATGTTCGAAACTTATCCTTCCGTTTAGATTTTATTAAGGCTTCAACCCTCTTGGTAGGCTGAATCTGCGAAACAAAATCGTCTATGACGTAGTTCGGCTCGTCCGACTCTTTCACCTCGCCCCTTGCAAGCAACAGTTGTTTTGTTAAAAGCCAAAACATAAGCGCGATGGAATACTTGCCCTTGTTGTTCAGGGGTATTATCAGGTCGATGTTCCTAGTTAGAGCGTTGGAGTCGCATACGCCTATTACGGGGATCCCCACCCTGGCAGCTTCCCTGACCGCCTGTTTGTCTGCTATGGGATCGGCGACTAGGATTAGCTCGGGCTGCCTGAAGTTTTTTTCTTGTGGATTTGTAAAGGTCCCGGGCCTGAATCTGCCCGAAACATATTGCACTCCGGTAAGCTCGGCAAATTTTCTGACGGGCCTGCGCGCATAGGCCCTAGAGCCTACGACAAGGACCTTGTCTTTGTCAAACATAGACAATAGCTTCCCGGCCAGACGAATGCGCTCGTCTATCATATTCAAGCTGAATATGCTCAATCGGTCCTGTCGGACTTTATAGATGAACTTTCGCATATTCCCGGTCCTGTAGGTAAGGCCTATGTGAACGCCATGTTTCAGATATACCTCAGGTTCAGTCAAGAGCTTCTTTCCTTCGGCAGATGGTACGTAATCACCCTGCGAATCCAGTTCTGGGTCTGACGACATGAGATCTGATTTAGAATCCACTTCCTTATCCTCTTTGGTCATTTTAATCTCTCTTAATCGAAATCGGGATAGCATCCTTGACGAGCTCTAGCTTGGCTATCTCAATAGGATCAAAGACGCCCTTTGGGACGCTAACAAGAACTGGCGCACCTAAGGATATCTGTAGCGCTCTTGCTCCAATGATTCTCGCCCTTTCGTACTTATTAAGTTCCTCCATTTCAACTCCTTTTTTATGAGAGAATAAATGGGCCCGCCGAGATTTGAACTCGGGTCACCAGCAATATGTGCCGAGGCATCTACTGCGTCCCGGCACCCCAAGCTGAGAGGATATCCTGGCTACCCCACGGGCCCTTAAACCCTATTTGGAGTATAGCAGTAAATCATCCATGAGGTCAACATGCGTCAGGAGCATTCTCCTGCAGCAATATCGCTCTAGACCGAATTCAGTCAAAACCTTTCCGGCGTCCTCGCCTCCCTTAACTCTCTTTTCATACTCCTCCCATAGATGCCCTATGGGTTTACCGCAAGTAAAACATCTAACAGGTATGATCATTTTTATCTATAAGACTTTTGCCTTTTCGCCCTGGGGCCCTTCGAGCTCTTGGAAGGTTTGTGGGGTTCTGTTCTCCTAGAATCCCCGGCAACAAGAGCCCTGTCATATTTCACCAGAGCGTCCCTTAAAGCCTCCTTTTTATCTTTAGAAGCATATTCAATTAAAGCTCTAGACAGGCTTGTCCGTATAGCGTCAGTTTGGCCCGACAGGCCGCCGCCACTCACAGAGATCGTTATATTGATTTTGTTAGAGTCCACATAGGGCTCTCCGAGGGCAAGAACCTCCCTTATCTTAAGCCTGTTCAGTTTTGTACTAAAGTTCTCAAACAATACTGAGTTTACCCTAATCAGGCCCTTGCCTTCGACGATTGTCGCCCTGGCGAGAGAGGTTTTCCTCTTGCCGGAGGCATGAGCAACAATCTGCTTCTTTGGTTTCTGGTGCTCCTTAGTCGCTTCCATCTTTACCACCTAAGAACTTACATAATTCTCCAACAGTAACAAAAAGATCATAATGCCTCTTCAATGAGCTAGTATCGGCCAGCTTTGCCTTGGAAATCTCCATATTGTGCTTTTTCCTGATTTCATTTTCAGGCTTGCCCATATAAACCATGACCTTCTTGAAGGCATTTTTGCCTCTGGTGGTGGTCCAGGGGAGCATCCCCCTGATGACCCTCCTCAAGAACCTATCGGGATTCTTTGGCCTTTTGGGCCCGTATCGCCAAGGATTGACTTGGCTCTTTGCTCCATACTGCTTCTTTCTCCGCGCGAATATTTCGTCTCTTCCACCGGAGATAAGAGCCTTCTCGGCATTAAATATGATGACATCGTTCCCTTTAAGCGCCTCTTTAGCTGCATAAGAGGCTAGTCTTCCCAAAGAGCACTCCGAGGCATCTATGATTATCTTTTCAGAGGTCATCTTAAAATCCTGACTCTAGTACCTTTCGGATTAACTTTTATTAGTTCTTCGATGGATATCACATTACCCTTGGCTGCTAGGACCTTTTCCACTGCTGACTTGGATATCCTGTATGATGCCAAGGTCACGCTGTGGTTCAATTGGCCGTCGGCAAGAATCTTGCCCGCCACCACAACAGTCTCCTTGTCCTTTGTGAACCTGTTTATCTTTTCTATATTGACTTCGGCCCTCTCCTTCTTGCTCTTGTTTAGATCCTCTGCTAACCTACCCCAGATTGGTGCATCATTAATCCTCTCTTGCTTCCTTAGATAGCTTATCAAACTCAGTCTGCTCGGATCCTTGTAATCGACAGTGCGTACCATGTTCAACTCAAAGCGTGTAGTGCGGGGGACGCGATTCGAACGCGCGCAGACCTAAGTCACACGGCCCTCAACCGTGCCCGTCTGGTCCACGACCCCGAATATCCTGACGGGGGAACGTGATTGACCTGGCTCCGGCACCCCCGCATAAAAATGTGTGATAAACCAGGATGGTTACTTCTTAGCTTTCTTTTTGACCTCCTTTTTGCTCTTCTTGGCTTTCTTTTCCTTCGGTTTCTCTTGTTTTTTCCCTGTTTTCCCCTTCTTCGCTGTCTTAGCCTTCACTTTCTTTTCCTTTGGCTTCTCATCAGCTTCGGTCTTTTTCACCTTCTTCGGCTTTTTTGACTCCTCAAAGGCTTTCTCAAAATCGTCTATTTGACGCTCAAGTATTGACAATGCCTCATCCATTATCTCGGAAGGCTTTAGATTGTTGTATGACTCGACAAAAAATTCATAGTCCTTATCGTTTATTTGGTTATACGAGGCTATCGCACTTTGGAATTTGGTGTGTTTCATTCCCTTGCCAAGATTGGCGACCATCTCGATCCTTATTTTCTGACCGTTGCCCAGCTTTACTATCGGTATCTTCTCGTAGACCGGCTTTATCTTTGGATCCCTGGACTTTATGTCCTTTGAGTAGACGACCCCTGGACCCACCTTCTCCAGTATAAGATTCACTTGGCATCTGGCACATCCCTCGCCACCGCATTTGCACTCCTCTTTCAGAGAATAGGTCTTTAGATCCGTACTAAGCGGTATCAACCCCAATCTCTTCGCAATCAATTCGTCATAAAGAGGAGAGCTGTTTTCATATACAGTCAACTCTTCCACCGCCATCGAGAGGATATCCGAGATTATTACCCTCCTGATGCTGTTCAGAAAAGTGTAATTAGCGTCTTTGACCAAAAATTTCTCCTTGTTCTCCTTTTTCTCAAGAGTTTGGATTTTCATTTATACCCTCCTACCCCTCTTACCGCCAGGCGGCTTGCAGCCCCCGTGCGGAATCGGAGTGACATCCTCAATTCTTCGAATCTTTACACCTGCCCTAGCAAACCCCTTTATTACCGCTGAAGCAGCCCTTCCAGGACTCTTCTGGCCCGCATGGCCCCCCTTACCCCTTAACAGGATGTCTATCTTCCTCATCCCTTTATCCTTTATCTTCTCCGCCACGATCTTCGCTATCTGGATTGCGGCAAATGGAGTTCTCTCTTCCCTGCCGCTCTTGACAACCATCCCTCCCGACGCCGAAGCAAGGGTTTCGGCACCTGACATGTCTGTTACTGTTATTATCGTGTTATTCTTGGAGGAATAAACATGTGCCACTCCGATAAACTCTGATTTAGATGATCTAGCTTCTTCTACTACGACCTCGATTTTTTCATCCTCTTTAGGTACCTGAACTTCTGTAGCCTTCTTTTCTTCTACGGCCTTCGTCTCTAAAGTGGCCTTCTTCTCTTTTTCGGCCGATTTCCCCTTCTTTACTGCCTTGGCCTTTGTCTTCTTCTCCTTTTCCTCTTTTTTCTCTGTTTTCTTAGCCATTTGTCGTCTCTTTGACTTCCTCGGTCTTGTCTGTTGGTTTGACTTCCTCAGTTTCCACGGTCCCGTCTACAATCTCTTCTGTTGCGTCTAGGGGAACGTCACCCGGATCGGGAGCCTCATCAACATTAGCTATAACCGGGAGTACCTTCTGGATTATTGATCTTGGTCTTTGTCTCGGCCTTTTGCCTTTCCTCCACTTATCCCTCGTAACCCTCTCCTGCCTTTTCTCTGGCACAGCCTTCTTTTCAACCTTCCTCATCGGATGCTCGGGATTTGATAGGCTGGAATTGCCGTAAAAGGAGATGGATTCCTCTTCGACCTTGGTAAGCAGATGTCCTGGGACAGTCATTCGTTGCCCGTTAACAGCTATGTGGCCGTGTATTATAAACTGCCTCGCCTGGTCAACAGACAAACTCAGGTTCTTTCTGTACACCTGTGTCTGTAGGCGTCTCTCCAGTATATCCTCCGTTCTAAGCTTAAGTACGTCCTCAAGTTTCCCATCAGCAGTCAAAAGACCCATGCCCTTAAGCCTTCCCAGGAAATCTGCAGTCGTCTTCTCATCAGGATGCGCAAGCAGGCTCCTAGCAAGGGTTCTCAAACGGCCGACCTCGCTCTTTGCCTTCCATACTTCCTTGTTGTTCTTAAGACCGAAATTTTTTATTATCTCCGACTCCTCTTCTATCCTGTCAACCTTGAAGAGATTTTGTGGTCTGCTATATTTCCTGCGTTGTTTTTTTGGTTGACCCATCTTATGTCTTGCCAGCCTTTACATCTTTCTTTCTCTGTACGCCGACGGAGACCTGGCCCCTGCCCGTAGAGGCGGTCCTCTGGCCACGGACCTTTAGACCGCGTGCATGTCTCAGTCCCTTGTAAGACTTGATAGCACCCATGCGATCTATGTCCTCCTTCTTGTGGATTATCAGGTCGGAGGTAGTCAAGTGCATATCACGGCCAGTATCATAATCGTTCTGTCGGTTGAAAACCCATTTCGGTATATTCAACTTTGCAGGGTCATTGATAGCAGACTCTATCCTCTGGATGTCGGACTCGGACAATGTACCGATTTTCCGGTTAGGGTCGTATTTCAGGTTTGTACAAATGGCGTTAGAAAAATTAAAGCCTACACCTTTTATCCTGGTAAGGCCGAACACCAGTTTTTTATTGCCGTCTATATCGGTATCCTTAACCCGTATAATAAGCTGCAGCTCGTCTGATTTCTCCTTTGTATCCTCTTTCTTAGCGTCTTCCATCGAAGAACCTCATTGAGTTCCTTCTACGATTTCCACCCTGCCGTCAAAATGGCCAACAAAAACCCTATCTGGTTTTCGTAGAGTGAACAATCCGTTGTCAATGACACCGGGTATCGAGTTCAAATCGACTTCAAGCCTAACTATAGGCTCGCCGACTCTTAAAGAAACATCGAGGATATAATTAGAATTGTCGCTTATAAAAACCTTTCCTTCCCTATGCCTTAGTGTTACATCGCCGTATTTGGCCAGCTTCTTCTTCACTTCTTCCACACTGTCACCCGACACCTCCACGGCTACCGGGAACGAGGACGCCAGGTTTTTGACCATTTTTGTTTCGTCAACGACGACGTAAAAGAGCTTTGAAGCATTAGCCACTACCTTCTCCCGCACATGCGCGCCTCCGCCACCTTTTATTAAATCGAAGGTGGGACCGACCCTGTCTGCGCCATCTATCGTTATATCGATGGGTGTATGTTTCTTCAGAAAATTTTTTTGGAAGTTCTGCGGGTTTTCCAAGGCTTCTAGGGGTATATTGTCATAGATTATGTTCTCCTTAAGGAAATCTTCATAGGGGATCACGTCTATCCCCTCTCTTCTTGCTAGTTTCTCTATTGCCACTGACGAGGGGACGCCACGTATCCTGAGACCGGTCGACACCCTCCCACCCAGCCTCTTTACAGCGAGCTCTGCCGTGCTGCCAGTACCCAAGCCGACCACCATGCCATCTTCCACGAAGTCGGCAGCCATGTTGGCAGCCGCTTTCTTGGCCAGTGAAGTCTTGTTCATGGTATTGCAATTCAGTGAACACCCCGCTGTTCATGACGAAGATGAATCACGGGCTAATATATGCCCCAAGAAAATAAAAACCCATTAAAATCGCTGTTCTGGCCTACTGGGGCTTATTTTTGTCTTGATTTGTAAAAACCAAAAGCTGTCTGGACTTGAATCTTTCTAGAATCCTGATGATCCTACTGCCAAATAGGGCGATAAAAATCGCATTGCCAACGCCATGGAGAGTATCCGGCCATAGGCTTAAAAGCTGGAGTGAGACCAATGACTTGATGTTCACTGGAAAGCCGAAGGCCGTGAGAAACCACAGGTTCATTATGAAGCCGAAGCAGTAACCCCATGCAAGGCCAAACGGTATCAATAGCTTCCGGGGCATCTTCACCCTGCCGAGAAGACCGCTGGACGCGCCAACCAATCCCCACGCAAACATCTGGTAGATGGTCCAAGGGCCATGACCAAAGAAGAAATTGGAGATGATGGCAGTCAGCATGCCGACCATGAAGCCGGTGACTGAGCCAAAGGCGTAACCGGAGCATATGACCAAGAATGTGCAGGGCTGGAGGCTCGGGATAGGGCCAAAGGGGATTCTGGACACTGCAGATACGGCCCCCAGCATTGAGGCCAGTGAAATCTCCCTGGCCTTGAGGGCACGGTTCTCAAATTCCAAAACGAATGCGGCTATTGTGAGCACGATTGATATTGATATTAAAATAGTCAGTGTGTCCGGATTCCGATTGAAGTTGAGCGGGCCTGTAGGATCCAACAGGGAGACTGCGGAAAAGAGCAAAAACACACCTATGCACAAGGCCAAAACAACGCTACTTCTTTTCATTTTTTTCATGAAGAGTCCCCCCTTCCATGAGAAGGACCCTATCGGCAAAACCGTTAAAAAAGTCGGAATCGTGGGTTATCAGGACTACTGAGTTGCCTTTTTTTCTGTAAGTGTCCAAAAATGCTTTGAGGCAGGATTTTTTGGTTGAATCCATGCCGCGTGTGGGCTCGTCCAGTATCAATACTTTTGGGCCCCCGGCAACTATCGAGGCTATCGCCACCCTCTCCTTTTCACCTCCGCTGAGGGATCGGGGGTATCGATCCCGGTAAGCCCCAAGTTGGAATTCTGAGAGCAGGGAGGAGGTTTGTGCGGGTATCAGGCTATCCGGCATACCCAAGTTCTTCATGAAAAAAGAAACCTCGTCATAAACCGTTTCCTCAAACAACAAGTCATTTGGATTTTGTGGTACATAGCCTACAAACCTGGAAAGAGAAGACCGGTCCTTAATGCCTTCTTCGTATATGCTCACATAGCCTGAGGTGGGCTTAAGGGTGCCGTTTATGGTTTTGGCAAGTGTGGTCTTACCGGAGGCATTCGGACCCGTTATAACCAAAAGCTCGCCTTCCTTTATCCGCAGGTCGATATCAGAGAGGATATCCCTCCTGCCATCATAAGAGAAATGGAGGTCCTTAGCTTCAACTAGCAACTTGCCTTGGCCATTCTCTTTCCCCCCTCCGGCAAAAGTCTTGCGCCTCCTGCACCGGTCATGTGCCTGGACTATCCTCCCTTCGCGCATATACACGACTCGGTCCGCAAAGCAACTGACACGTTCTATTCTCTGTTCAGCCACCATTATTGCGACGCCTAGCTCCCTATTCAATACCTTAAGTAAGCTAAAGAGCTCTTGGGTGCTGTCCTCATCCAACTCTGAGGAAGGCTCATCCAAGATCAAAACCCTGGGTTTCATGGCGAGGACTGATGCGATGACTACCTTCTGCTTTTCCCCGCCCGACAAACGCAGGGGGTCCTTATGGCTCAGCTCTTCTAGGCCCATTTTGGGAAGAATTTCCTCAATCCGCTCGACAATTAGATTTTGGGGGAGCCCTAGATTTTCCAGACCGAACGCAATCTCGCTCTCGACCTCATTCGTAAGCAACTGGTTTTCAGGGTCCTGAAAAACCGTGCCCACTACAGTGGCCATCTCCCTGACAGGGGTCTTCTGGACGTCCAAACCATCAACAAAGACCCTCCCAGAGACGAGCCCACCGTAAAAATGCGGTATCAGTCCGTTTAGGCACCTAAAAAGCGTGGACTTGCCAGAACCAGAAGGCCCCGTTAAAAGAACAAATTCGCCACTATCTATATTAAGGGTAACTTCGTTTAACGCCCCATAGTCTGAGCCGTTATACCGGAATGAGAGTCGTTCTATGTTTATCATCCTTTATGACCACAAAAAACCACATGAGTGTAAGCAAGAAGAGCAGCAATGGGAGGCTTGCTAACTGAAGGGAGCTCATTGCGCCACCATGAGACTGGTTTGCCCATCCAAGACAAACCGGGAACAGGAACAGCAGGGGGGACACAGACAGCAATATTAGGGTGTTCTTATAGGGCATCAGGGAGCTTTTGTAAAATGTCCTCTGGGACGAACCAAATGCCCTCGCCTCCAGAGCCTCTGAGACCTCAACAGACCTCTCCAATGAATTCGAGACTAGTGGTACCAGTATGGGCAATCGCTTCCTCAATCTCTGGACCAGAGAACCTCCATCAAGATCAAGACCCCTTGAGCTCTGCGCTACGCTTATCCTCTCCAGGTCTTGGGAAAGGAGTGGGATGAACCGAGTAGCCAGAGAGACCATGAACACGGATTTATAAGGGAATCTCAATCTGGCCAATGTCGCAAAAATCCCCTCCGGCGGTATGGTAAAACTGAGCAATGCAAATATCGAGATTAATGTTGTTAATCTTATAGACATGGAAATCCCAAGGAACAGGGACTCATAAGTGAGCTTAACCTGACCGTACAGGGGTAGGTCAAAGTCTGACACGTAGAAGGTCGACTCGCCATAAGGCGCTATCAGCAGATTCAGGAGTACCATGGACATGGAGATCCAGATTGCAAATTTTATAAATGCTGACCATTGAGGAAAAACACCCGCCAACATTGAAACCCAGAATGTGGCCAAAAAAATCAGTAGGAGGTGTAGGGGGTTTCCGATAAGCAAGGCTAAAACAACCGCGGAAAAAGACCACGCCAGCTTTGGCAGGGCATCTAACCGATGAATGCGGTTCGCCCTTTTTTGGTAGCAGAAGTTCTTCATTGTCTATCGTTGGATATTATATCCAATATAAGTTGCAGGACAAAAAATAAATACTTTGGTTTCGGCTGGCTAGTCTACCGGTAGAATCAGTCCTTTATGGGCAGCTTCAGTTGTTCGGAGACACGCAATGGCTTTTCATTGCCGAGTTCCTCGTTGAGTATGCTGAGTATATCCGATTTTATTTTAGACGGGATGGTCTTAGGCTCGTAGACTGAGAAGAACCGCCTGTACAGCTCATCCTCCCTCTCTATCGCCTCCTGGAGGAACATCTCTTTGAATACTTCCATTAGATCGCCTCTTACACCGTTTTTATATGCCATGTAAAAGGAGAGCAGCTGCTCGTCCCTCCCAGTACCACTCCTGTCATAGCCAATTATGCTGCCATTGTGGTCGCGGACGCCAAAGAGCGAGTAAAGGTCACGATTTTCTTTGGCTAGCAGGTCATGGTCATAGCCAAACTGTCGCGGGTCGATGTTCAATGCCTTCATGAATATGAACATCCTGGCGCATTTGGAGCAGCTCTGGCACCAGTGGTTCCTTTTGGCATTCTCGTTCTCTGTGAAGCAGGACATCTGGTATTTGCCCATATCAGAGTACCTAGAGTGCAGTATCTTCATTATTGCAATCTCGTGTATGGGCTCGACAATGCTGCAAGTGTTTACCAACCCATTGGTCATTATCTGGCTCACATTGTCTAGCTGGACCGTCCAGTCACTGGACTGGTCAAAAACCGGGAAGCATCTGAAACCATCCTTGTTGTGATATGAATCATTGCAGCTTTGCTCGTTACCGAACATCAGGTATTTTGTCTTGTAGAAATTGCTGAAGGGCAAGACCGTGAAACAGAAGTTGGTCATGAGCAGGCAGAGGGTTATGTTGTTCTTGGGCAGGTTGAAAAGTTTTGTTGAGCTCAATAGTTCCAGTTCGTTTGAAAGCTCAATCATCTTAGTGTTGAACTCTTCAGAGAATTTCTTATTC
>JAFGQM010000114.1 GCA_016935655.1 Candidatus Altarchaeota archaeon
AAAGGAGCTGGGAGACAAGGGGAAGACCATAACTGATGCTGACTTGCGCGCGATAATAGACCAGGTCAAGGGCGAGGAGGGCAAAAAATACATAGTCTTGGGCGATTTGCTGGCCGTCTCAGGGAACAAGATAATACCGACGGCATCAGTCTCGGCCAAGGTCAATGGGAAAGAGATCATGGAGGCTGCGACTGGGGACGGTCCTGTGGACGCGGCCATAAAGGCCCTGGAGAGGATAGTCGGGGAGCTGGATGTGAGCCTTGAGGAATACCATGTGGATGCCGTAACCGGGGGCAGCGACGCGACTGTGAGCGTGATGGTGAAGGTAAAGAGCGGGGACAGGGTGGCAACAGCCAGCGGCGTCCACTCAGACATAATAATGGCCAGCGTAATGGCCATGATAAACGGCATAAACACCATACTGAGGCAGTGATTTTTATTACTTGGACGTCCAATATAAGTATGGACTATCTGGACCGGCCCAAGTTCTGCGACATGCGCGGCATGCTCTCCTTCTACACACTCTGGCTGCTCGGCTGGAACAGCATGTGCGGGGAGGAGATATCCGATATAATCGCCAGGAAAAAGGGTGAGAAGCCGAACCCTGGGACCATATACCCGGCATTAAAGAAGCTAAAGGAAGCCGGACTAATAAAACCGACAAGGAGGGGCAGGGAGATCAGGTATTCGATAACCGAGGAAGGGCGCGCCGAACTGCACAGGTCGGCCAGGTATTTCTTAGGGGTCTATGGCGAGGTTTTCAAGTATTACAGCGAGATCTACAGCGCCAAACTCGACCTACGATGAAAATCCAATACTCCGATGACACCGAGGATCCCGTCATAAGGGGGCTCATCGAGCGCAGAAGGGAACAGCTCAGGAAGGAGCATGAGGAGCGCGCAATAAAGGACCTAGAGCCCATAAGGGAGGGTTTCTGGCTGGATATGGAATCCGAAGCGTATCTGAAGGATGCTGCGCGCATATTGTTTAAGGACTATAAGAATCTTGAGATAAGGAAAAAGCGTCGAGTTATGGAAGAGCTCTCTGACATGATAACTCAGAGGGGGCCTCCCGACCAGCCCGTGAAGATTTTACTTAGGGACATTGCAAATAAAGTGAGATTTGAATGACCTTCAAAAAGACAATCGTGGGCGGTACCTTCGACAATTTTCACAGGGGCCATGAGGCTATCCTAAGGACGGCTTTTGACATAAGCGACTTTGTGACCCTAGGGATAAGCAGTGATGATTTCGCCAAAAAATTCCGGACTGAGCAGACTGAGTCATATGATGTCAGGTCGAAAAGCGTAAAGAGCTTCTGCAAAGGCCTCGGGAAGAGGTTTGAGATAAGGGAGATCAACGACTTTTATGGGCCTTCGACTATCGATGGCGATTTTGACTGCATAGTAGTCAGTGAGGAGACTGCCCTGAGGGCCAAGGAGATAAATGCGGTCAGGTTCAAAAAAGGGCTCCGGGAGATGGTGATGGTAGTGGTCCCCTTCGCCCTTGCAAGAGACGGGAAACCGATAAGCAGCTACAGGATAAGAGGCGGCGAGATAGACGAAAGGGGAGAGCCTAGCTAACCGTCGAAGAGCGTCCTATTTTTATTATATCAGACGTCAAATTAAGGCCAATTGGGGGTTGAATGAACGTATACAAAGTACTAGCTTTCTCGGATTTGCACGGCGAGAGGAGAGCCATTGAGATAGCCAAGACCATAGCGAGGAAGGAGGGAGTCCAGCTTATAGTCTTCTTGGGTGATTTCTCACGGAAGGTGGGGGACGAGAAGGCAAACATGGAGGATGCGTCGTATTTTGTCGGTCAACTTAGGGGCGTAACGACCCTTAAATGCCTCTTCGGCAATTGCGACGTGCCAAAGACAAGGGAGTTCCTGGAAAAGGAGGGTGTAAGCCTGCACAAGAAGTTCCTGGCAATCGGCAAGACGGGTATTTTGGGATTCGGGGGCAGTTCCCCCACGCCGTTCCACACGCCAAGCGAGTTCAGCGAAAATGATATCCAAGAATCGCTGGAGCTCTTGATAACCGAAATCGCCAAACTCGAGCCTGAGAGGCTTATCCTATTCACGCATTGCCCACCCAAGAACACGAAAGCCGACGAACTGCCGGGAGGGCATGTCGGCAGCACTGCAATACGGGAGATAATAGACAAACATCAACCAAATTTCTGCATTTGTGGGCATATACATGAGGCCAAGAGCATCGACTCGGTGGGTTCCACAAAGATAATAAATGTGGGGCCCAGTAAAGAGGGGAACTTCCTGTTGATAACGATTGGCGACACCATAGAGACGACACAGATCAAGATATGAGACGTGATGCCTCTGAAATCTTTTTTACCCTTCTAGCCCTAATTATCCCAAGATGATAATAATCAAGGGCGAGGACTACGAGATCCCTTTTGTAAAAGAGGTCATGGTGCAGTCCGTCACAAAGGCCGGGATGAAGCCATGGCAGGCCTACTCCGTTGTCTCCGAGATACGGGATGAACTGCTGGCAAAAGGCATCGTGGAGATCAGCTCTGACGACCTGTCGGACTTAGTGTACAATAAGTTAAAGGCCGCCAATCCTAAGGTGGCAGACCGGTACAAGGCGTGGAGGGACCTCAAGACAGGTGAGAGGGAGCCACTGATCATCCTGCTGGGTGGGGGAACCGGCGTTGGAACGACCACTGTAGGCACGGAGGTCGCCTATAGGGTGGGCATCAGGAACATAATAGCCACCGACTCGATAAGGGAGATTATGAGGAAGACGGTCTCAGAGAAGCTGCTGCCATACCTGCACGCATCCTCGTATGACGCTTACAAGTACGTGAAGGTGCCTATATCCAAAGAGAAGGACAAGGACCTGGTATCGTTCCAGCTGCAGACCTGGGCAGTGAGCGTCGGAATTGAAGCGGTTATCGAAAGAGCGCTTAAGGAAGGGACACCGACCCTGGTGGAGGGCTTATATGTGGTCCCGGGCTTTTTGTCCGAAGAGATCCTAAAGAAGCCCAATGTCCTCCTTTTCGTGCTGCATCTGAAGGACGAGAAAGAGCACAGGAACCGGTTCTATACACGCGCATTTGAAACAAAATTCAAGAGGACAGTCGACGGCTATGTCGAGAATTTCGAAACGATAAGGAAGATACAGGAGTACATAAAGGGCAAGGCAAAGGAGATGAACACGCCGATAATCGAGAACACTGATGTTGAAAGGACTGTCACCGAGATAATGGACCAAAGCATAGAGGCCATGATAAAGGAAAGCAAGAAGACGGAAGAGAAGGAATGAAAAAAAAGGCGGTTGAAGAGGGAGAAGGAGAAACGCCAAGAGTGGACGAGAAAGAGGTATTTGGCGATATAAAGAGGGTCATAATAAGGGGCAAGTCAAGCGAGTCGAAGAAGCCCACTCTTTCCGGCGATCGAGTGATAGTATATGACACGACATTGTCGAGCAAACTCAATAGCAAGAATTTTGGCGATCTGAAGAAGAACAGCCTGTACCTGAGCTTATATGAGGCCTACCTTTTTTTGGACGAGAATAAACTACGGGTCTTTGACAAAAGCGGTAAGGAGATCGACGTAAAAGGCCTGATGAGGATGGGTGAGAGCCTGAACGAGAATTTCGGCATGAAGTATGATGTGTACCGGGACTTGAGGCTGAACAGGGGCTATGTGGTAAAAAGCGGTTTGAAATTCGGTTGTGATTTCGTGGTTTACGATAAGGGCAAGAACCCTGGCTCCGGGCATTCAAAATGGATGGTGCAGGTGATACCTGAGGTGCTCAGGGTCGACTTCAACGAGATCACGCGCGCAGCCCGGCTGGCCACGAATGTGAAAAAAAGCATGATATTCGCAATAGTCACGGAGAGAGGCCCCGTCTATTATCAGATAGGGCGGAAGAAGATGTGATCAGGGGTTGCATTTTCTCTCCATCCCTTTAAGGGCGTCCCTTACCATCGCCAGCTCGGGGTTTATCCTAGCCAGTTCAGACATGACCCTTGATTCCCTAACCCTGAGCGATTGTTCTCTTTTTCTTCTTTGAAAGCAATCAGGGGGGCCCATGGTCTTAGGGTCCGATACACCAAGTCTAGTTAGCAGCCTTTCGGCCTTTGCCGCCCTGCCCTCCAGATAGGCCAAACAGTCCCTGAGTTCGGGCATGGTCTTGGGGATGGTGATGTCTACTGGCTTTTGCTTGGGTTTAGCCCTTTTTCCCGGAACAGAGAATATTTTTCTTCCCTTGCCCGTGGGTTTCTTTGGCGTCTTGGCCATAAGAATCTATTATCAGACAAGGCTTAAAAGTGTTGAGTTTGCTTTTCTTTTTAAATAGTGCGGTTGTAATTGATTGGTTTATGTAACTCATAGAAGTTACAGATGGACGAACTCATAAAGCTTGGTCTCACCGAATATGAGGAGAGGACCTACGTAGCTTTGTTGCGGTTCGGCCCCATGACCGCTACCGAGACTGGCCTGAAGAGCAAAGTGCCCAGGACCAAGGTCTACCCCACGATAGAAAGGCTTCGGGAACTCGGGTTTGTCGAGATACAACAGAGAAAGCCCCTGACCTTCAGAGCGATAGAGCCCAGGATAGCCGTCTGGAAGTACATAAAAGGGATG
>JAFGQM010000115.1 GCA_016935655.1 Candidatus Altarchaeota archaeon
CCACACCCAGCGGGACGCCCCTGAACCATTCCCTCTCTCCGTAGATCATGAATGCGCCCTTCCCCATGAACTGCCCGCTAGGGGCCTTCTTCGAGACCTGCTCCGGCTTTATGCAGTAGGTGTCAGCTGACCCTAGACCATCTTTCCATGCGCTCGAATACGAGACCGCTGCCTGTGCGGTTTCTTCCTTGGTGGAATCGGGTATCTCTTTTTTGTCCGGGTTTTTTATTATGAAGAAAGGGGCACCATGGACAGTGGAGTGGAACACCAGGTCGCTCGGTTCCAAATGCTTCTTTATCAAGACCTCATTGGTGGTCGCGTCCTTTCCCCCCACAACCAGGAACCCATCGCTGCTAAAGAACCACCTGAAGGCATCATACCACTTTTTTTTTCTTGTCTCACCCTTTTCGAATTGCTTCTCTATGACCGCCATGCCCTCATCCTTCCTTTCCTTGGCCTTGGATAGATCATCCAACACCCTTTTGATTGTCTCTTCGGCACCTGCCAGCTTTTGCCTAGCCTTCTTAGATTTTTTGTAATATATCTCCGCGTTCTCCGGGACCGACTTGTCGATATCCACCCAGATGCCTTCAAAAAGGAACGATTTTTCCTTTTCCTTAAACTCAGAGTAGCCAAGGGATTTGAGGTATTCCATCCAATGTACCCTGCCCTGTTTGAGACCCTCCAAAACCCCGGACAGCTCCTGGAACCTCTTATATATTAGATCCCCGGCGTTTTTGTACCTTTCTATCTCCTCCTCCAGTTCCCTTGTACTGTCCTCAAGGTTTTTCCTTAGACTCTCGAGCCTGTCCACTTCCCTAGAGAATCTCTCCTCACTTTCCTCCTTTATGCCCTCTACATTCAGCTCGAAGAAATAATGGTCGACGGCCTCGCCGAATTTGGCGTACCTTTTTTCATCGTAACCTTCGTAGGCAAGGAGCTTTGTAGGGGTTACGTCCAGTTTCTCACCCCCCTTGTCAAAGACTATCCTAGCGTCTATACTGGATTTAAGCAATTCAGCGACCTTCTCAAAAACGATCATTGCGTCTTTCTCTTCCACAGTTGTCGAGGCTTTGTCCATCTTGGACCTAAGACAGACCTCTTCCGCATAGACGCCTCCCAACCCGAGGTCCATCGCCAGGGCCTTGACCAGGCTCTTATTCGATTTCTTCAGTATCCCAAAAAAGCCTTCGAAGCCCAACCCCTTCACATCTACTGTGGGCGGTGGATACTCATAGCCTTTGCCGACACCTAGTGTCCTGTCCTTCCACCTTTGCCAATCGAGAAGGCCCAGGATCTTCCTGTCCTTATCCAATAAGAGAACATTGCCCTTGCTGAACACCTCGAAAACCAGTCGGTAATCCTCCCTGTTTTTTATTCCTATCTCCACTATCCTGTCAAAATCATACTGCTCCAGCGAGTCAATGATCCCGCCGCTAAGGTGTTTCCTCAGCAGCATCGAAAACCCCGAGGGCTTTTTCCCGGTCTTGTAGGGGTTTTGTGTGAGGGAAAGGAAATGCGGGGCGACTATCAGCTCCTTGCTACCCTCTCTCGAGTGCAAATCTATCCTTATGCTCCTTTCGTCGATTTGGTAGACCTTCTGCACCCTTGCCCCGATTAGTAGCTTTAACTCTGATACCAAAAACGATAAATCTAGGCTACTCAGCTGAGTTTTCATGAATAGTTTTGCAGCTATCGGGTTAAATACATCTCAGGCTGTTCCCGGACAGGGCTAGTTCAAGTTCCTTGTACCTGTTCCGGATGGTCACTTGGGTTACGCCGGATACCTGGGCGATGTCCTTCTGTGATGCAGAGCATTTCTGGATCTCCGAGGCCAGACAAAGCGATGCGGCAGCGACACCGGCGGGCCCCTTGCCGCTTATGCAGCCCGTGTCCTTTACGCATTTTAGTATCTCATTAGCCTTTTGGACTGTTTTTTCCGAGAGTTTTAATTCTTTCGCGAATTTTTTTAAGTATTCGTTCGGGGTGGTGGGCGGTATGCTTATCCCCATCCGTTTTATCAGGAATCGGTATATCTTGTTTATGGACCTATAGTCGGTCTTTAGTAGGTCACAGATTTTGTGGAGGGTCAGGGGAATGCCGTTCTTCCTGCAGACCACATAGATCATCGCAGTCACAATCTTTTCCTTTTGTTTGTACTTTGCGAGGCCGTTGGAATGGATCTCATCATATAGGGATTGTACATCCACGATTGTCTTGTCCTCCAGGTCCAAAAGGGATGCCTGCCTGAATATCTCATTGTCGATGGACAGAATTTGCAGCTCCCTCACGTCATCAAAATCTTTTACAGAGATCTCAATCTCAAAATCTGTTTTTTCCTCGTAGTCCAACTTACCCCCTAGCCTAATTTAGTTTATGTAAACGTGATCTCCCACTGAACATATTTTCAGCATGGCGACACCATAAGGACTTTTTACAGGACCAATTATATCCAATAGCTTTCCAATCTCTTTTTTTTCAGAATCAAAAACGGCAATAGGGGTCTTATCGGGGATCTTCCTGAGTTTTATTATCCACTTTCCTCCAACACCCCGCAATATCTCCCCTATTTCATCCATTTGAAGATTGTTACTATTGGTGTTATTACCAACCAGTGACAAATTAGCAGTTAATTTTTAAATTAGGTAAATAAAAACCTTATCATACCGTTGGATATTATATCCAAGGTTGGATACTTTGTCTCAAAGATTGGAAATCTTCGCCTTATGACGCAGCTTTCTATGCTCTGTGACGATGTCTATATTGACTGGGCACTCTTCCACGCATCTTTTACACAATACGCAGTAATAAAGGCCCCTATCAATGCTCCTTTTGATGCCCTCCCTGAAGTTTGTGGTTACGACCCCTATGCCCGCCATCTCCGGCGGTCCGTAGGGGTATCCCACAGACCAGAACACAGGGCAATACAGAGAACAGCTGTAACAATGTATGCACCTCAATACATCCTTGGACGAGGTTCTCGAGATTGCAACCCTGCCGTTGTCTATGAGTACGACATGCATCTTCAGGCCTTTCTTTTCAACAGGCTTTGCCGGTTCTATCAGCCCGCCTGTGGACATGGACATCAGCTTGGTCAAGTCTGAGCAAGCCTCTTCACTCTTGGTCAGCCGGTCCACACCCACTATCACAAAGACGTCCTGTACGCTCTTTTTCATGAACTCCAGTGCTTTCCCTTCCTTCTCCCCCAGCGCCATCGAGCCGTCCTTGGACATGCATAACGCCGATAAGACCAGTACGCCGGCCTTTTTGGCCTTCTCTTTCATCTCTTTCTCCACCTTCCTTGGATCTATGTTCTCTGGCTTTTCCCAGGTCGGCAACAGTGGATGCATAGGAGGTATCCCACATTTCACGCACATCGAGTGGTCTAAGGAGAACATGACGAAATCATTGCTTAACGAGAAGGCCTGGGTCACGCCTACCTCGGTTATCTGGGTTGAAGGCACTATGACAAGGCCCCTGTCGCCTATTATCTCCCTCATGAAATTTACCGCATCACCCCTGTTCTTGGCCATAAAGGCATCGATACCGGAATCTTGTAGACTCTTCAGCGTTTCGATGGTTATATCATCCAGCTCGTTTATCGCAGAGGTCCTTTCCCTGCCTACCTTTTCCCTAAGCTCTTTGTTTTCCCTTAAAAGTTTTTTCCTGTTCTTCTCATAAGGCTCCCAATCGGACCTCAATTTTTCCAGCCTTTTCTGCATGTTCGGGTCATAAACGAGCTTCTTGACCTTGGTCCCCTGCATGCCCACATCCATAACTTATAATGTAGAATAACGCATTAAAACGTTTTTCTTTTGTTATCCCTAAGGTTCATGCCATGGACAAGGTTCTAGTGGTCGGGGATGCGAACGTCGACATAACTATACCTTGGACGGAGGCCGAGGGCAAACTCGGGGGGCTAAGTCCAAAGCACAGAAAACTGCTTTCCAGTCTGATGAGCCAGGCCAGGGATTGCGGGTGCGATGTCGAATGCTACTACGACTCTTTTCCTGAAGAGATGTCCTCCTTCTTGGACTCGTTCAAGGGGCGCGTCGGGATGGGCGGCTGTGGGGCGATAAAGAGCTGTGCCATGTCCCGGATGTCCGGCTCCAAGGTCTACTTCTGGGGCAGTGCAGGCGCTGACGGATACGGTAAACTGGTTAAGGGCACCCTTTTGGATTCTGGGGTTGTTTTGGAAAAATTCACACAAGAAGGCTGCACGTACAAAACCTACAACCTATTCCATCCAAGGTACAACCGTCTTGCGATCTCCTCCTGGGGCTGGGATTTCGATGCCAAGGACATAATCAGTTTTGCGAAAAAACAGCCTTTATCGAAAATCCTTCTTGCAGGCGCGCACAGACTCCCGAAGAAGTCTTTGGGCTACAGGAGAATAGCCGAGGAGTTCCCGGAGAAGACGTACGTCTTCACCGGCTCTTTTGCCTGCTACTCAGGAAGTGATTTAAGGAAGAAATACAAGCAGGACCTTAGCAGAGGCGTGCTCGTACTGAACGATTCCGAGGCAGGGCAGATCGCGCGCGCATTGACCGGAAAAAAGCTGACAATATTGGATTCCTTGAAGGCCATAGGGAACGAGTATGTGGTGATGCACGGCCCCCACTTCACAGCCGTCAAAACCGGCGATAGGATTATAGCATCCCCCACGCACCAGATCAATAAAAAAAGAGTAAAGGAACTCACGGGCATAGGGGACGTCTGGGAGAGCGTTTTCCTAAGCCAAGTAACCTCCTTGGGGGGGATGGCTGACGAGGAGCTGATAAGGGCCCAGCAATTAGCTAGCGAGGCCGCATGCCTCAGGATGCTCACCGCCAAGTCGCCGGAATTGGGGGGTCTAAGGAAAATCAGGTTCTTGCCAGATAAGAAAGGCGCCGAGATGTTGGGTCCCGTCTAATTGTTTTTGGCAATAATCCCCTAAGACCAAACAATTTTTTAACATATTCCTTCAAATACTAGCCGACCTCTTTTTCTTTTGACACTATGGAAAAGACGATACGTCAGCCTATCATCTCAGTGCTGGGCCATGTGGATCACGGGAAGACCAATTTGCTTGATCGGATAAGGCGGAGCTCTGTGGCGGCCCGCGAGGCTGGCGGCATAACGCAACACATCGGTGCCACCGAGGTGCCGATAGAGGTCGTGAAAAAGATATGCGGGGACCTCCTCACCCAGATGAAACTCAAGATAACCATACCGGGCCTGCTTTTCGTCGACACCCCCGGGCACGAGGCCTTCACCAACCTAAGGAAACGCGGGGGCAGCATAGCCGATTTGGCCATCTTGGTGGTGGACCTGAGGGAGGGTTTCATGCCCCAGACCATCGAGGCCCTGGAGATACTGAAATCATACAAGACACCGTTCATAATAGCTGCCAACAAGATAGACCTGATCCGCGGATGGAGGAACAACAAGACCTTTTCCTCCATGGAGTCATTCAAACAGCAACCGGATTATGTCAGGGATGAGATAGACTCCAAGATCTATGAGCTGATCTCAAGGTTAAGCGACTTCAAGATCGACGGAGAGCGCTTCGACAGGGTATCCGATTTCACTAAACAGGTCAGTATCGTCCCGGTTTCGGCAAAGACGAGCGAGGGCATAGCCGAAGTCCTGATGTTGCTCTCAGGACTGTCCCAGAGGTATCTGGAGGAAAGCCTGAAGATAGAGGTCAGTGGACCTGGCAAGGGCAGCATCCTGGAGGTTAAGGAGGAGAGGGGACTGGGCACGACACTCGATGTCATACTCTATGAGGGGGCGATGAAGAGAGGGGATGTAGTGGTCCTTAGCGGGATAAACGGGCCGATAAAGACCAAGGTCAAGGCCCTCCTCAAGCCAAAGCCATTGGACGAGATGCGCGACCCGAAGGACAAATTCGACAATGTAGCCTCCCTGCCGGCGGCCAGCGGGGTCAAGGTGGTCGGACCAGATATAGACGACGCACTCCCCGGAGGGCAGATCTATGTGGCGGAAAACGAGGCTAGCGTCCGCAGATTGGCCGAGCAGATAACAAAGGAGCTGGAGTCGCTCAGGTTCGACAAGGAGAACGTCGGGGTCATAGTGAGCGCGGATACTCTCGGGAGCCTGGAGGGGATCCTCAAAATCCTGTCCCAAAAGGGGATACCCGTGAGAAAGGCGGATATCGGGGCTGTGAACAAGAAGGACCTTACAGAATGCGAGAGCCTTAGGAGCAGCGCTCCGGAATGCGGTGTGATCCTCGCTTTCAACGTCCCTGTCCCGGATGACATACGCCAGCTGGCCAAGGACAAGGGCCTGAAGATAATCGAGAACAAGGTCATATACAAGATCCTTGAGGAGCTGGAGGCATGGCGCAAGGAGGTAAAGAAGGCGCAGGAGATGTCCATCTTTGACACAACACCCTTCCCGGCGGAGATAACCTTTTTGCCGGGTTTTGTATTCCGCAGGTCTGACCCGGCTGTGGTGGGTGTGCAGGTGGTCAGCGGGAAGATAAAGCCCGGGTACCAGTTGATGAAAAAGGACGGGACCAGGATAGGGTCGTTGGTGTCCCTCCAGGACAAGGGGCAGAAGCTCCTGGAGGCGAACAAGGGGGATAAAGTGGCTGCAGGCATAGACGGCCCACTGGTGGGTAGGAACATAGATGAAGGCGACACGTTTTATACTTATATCTCACAATCCCAGTATGAGGGGCTGCTCAAGAGGGGAAAGAGGTTTTTAACATCCGAGGATGAAACTCTCCTGAAAGAGATAATGAAGATAGTCAGGTCAAAGAACATATAGTTTTTGTTCACTTAACCTCAATTTACATCTCTTTTTAAAATATAAACCGAGTATGCTATGGAGTGCACTGTTGTTGTTGGGACAAAGGGAGGAAACTCCTATAATATAGAAGCTAAGGACGAACAGGCGAGAGTTTTCCTTGGGAAGAGGATAGGGGATACAGTCAATGTAACCCCGCTGGGTCTCAAGGGCTACGAGGTGCGGATAACCGGCGGTTCTGATAAGAGCGGGTTCCCTATGCGGAGCGATGCGCACCTGTCGGGACGGGCGAAGGCTCTTCTGTCTTCTAAAAGCACGGGTTATAAACCCTTGAGTTTCGGGGCCAGGAGAAGGAAGACCGTCATGGGCAATGTAGTGACCGAGCAGATAGCGCAGATCAACACAACCGTTTTGAAAGAGGGCAAAGACCCGATAGAGAAACTGTTGGGGAAAACAGAGGAAGGCGGAAAGCCCCCGGAAACCGAAGAAAAGAAAGAAGCGAAGCCAGCTGCTGGGAAAAAGCCTGAACCTCCAAAAAAGACAGAAAAGAAAGAATCTGCTTCTGGGGAAACCAAAAAAGGATAAAATTGGTTCAAGCTGAAGTGAACATTGGCTTGGTTGGCCATGTAGACCACGGTAAGACAACCCTTACGAACTCTTTGTCAGGGGTGTGGACCGATAGGCACAGTGAGGAAATCAAGAGGGGTATATCCATCAGGCTGGGCTATGCCGACTCTACCTTCTACAAATGCCAAAAATGCATGGGCCTAGACGCATATACCACCGAGCCAAAATGCCCTAAGTGCGGTGGCGAGGCGAAGTTTTTGAGAAAAGTCTCCTTTGTCGATGCCCCTGGCCATGAAACCCTGATAGCCACCATGCTGTCCGGCGCAGCTTTGATGGACGGGGTAATCCTGGTCATAGCAGCCGATGAGGAGTGCCCACAGCCCCAGACCCTAGAACATCTCTTAGCCCTCCAAGTCCTGGGGATAAAAAATGCCATAGTCGTCCAGAACAAGATAGATATCGTTGAAAGGGAGAAGGTCCTTGAAAACAGGAAACAGATTGAGAAACTCTTGAGCGATTTCGATATCAAGGCCACGATAGTCCCTATGGCGGCTAATTACAACGCCAACAAAGATGCATTGATAGCCGCTTTGGAGGAGTTCATACCTACTCCTGAGCGAGACCTCACAAAGCCTGCCAGGATGTTTCTTGCAAGGTCATTTGACGTCAACAAACCCGGCGATGGAATAAAGCAGCTCAAAGGGGGGGTGGTAGGCGGCTCGCTTGTCCAGGGGAAGCTCAAGTTGGGCGACCAGGTGGAGATAAAGCCCGGCCTAAAGAAGGTGAAGCATAACCAAGAGTTCTGGGAACCCATAATAACCACGATCGCATCATTGAACACGGTCAACGAGTCTTTGGATTCTGTGAAGCCCGGAGGCCTCATAGCGGTCCAGACCCATCTCGACCCAAACCTGACGAAATCAGACAAGCTTTCCGGGAACTTCCTGGGTGTTCCAGGCTCCCTCCCACCAACAATAAAAAGTTTGGAGGCAAGTGTCGTTTTCTTGAAAAGGCTGCTGGTAAAGGGCGATTATGGGATCAACGTCAATGATGTACTGATGCTGACCCTCGGTACTACAAATACCGTAGGCGTCGTCAAAAAGAAGAAGGAGGAAAAGGTCGAGCTGGAGTTGAAGTTGCCCGTCGTGGCAGGGCCATCGGACAGGTTCGCCATAAGCAAGCGTATTGACATGAAGTGGAGGCTTATAGGGTATGGGATACTCGGATAGCCCTAGACCCATCTTTTCAAACTCTCTGGCTTGGACAGATAGCTCCCTATCTTCTCCACAAGCGAGCAATACTGTTTTGGGTCGAGCGGTTTTTTGTATATGTTTATGAAACCCAGGCGGGCCAGCTTCCTTATGAACAATTGCCATCTGCCCCGGGGTATGCTCTCTATATCATATAACAGCGACAGTTCGAAGATTGACGTCCCAAAGTTCTTGTGAATGGCGTTCAGCATCTCCATCTCCTTGTCATTCAGGTCCTTCATGGCCTCGCCAACATCGTATATCCTACCCTTTTTGAGCAGCAGGTAAGAATCGGTCAGGGAGGGGAAGAACGGTTCTAGATAGGATCTGAGGGCCGGTATGGAGACGTTGAAATTCCTTGCGACCTTCTCGATGGTCGTATACTCCTGGTTCTGTATCTTGTATAAATAATATGCTATGGCAGCCAGTATCCGGGATGTCGACACATCCATCGTCTGGCTGACGTCGTCCACTACCCTGTAGACATCCCGTATCTCGCTGTCGTCCACGAATTTTAACAGTATGGTCTTGGCGCGCTCCACATGGTCTATGCCCTGCTCTTTCGAGCTTATGTAATCCCTCAGCGTGGATGTGGATATCTTGTAGACGTTCGCTATGTTGGTGAGCGAGACCTGTTTCCCCTCCTGATAGAGGAGGATATAAACCGCCGCAGCGGCCAGGGCTGAGGGGTTGATCGTAGACTTTTTCTTAAGGAGTTCCCCATATAACGAGCGCGCTATCTCGATCGTGTGCCTTAGGTCTTCTCCATACAGGTTGTTCTGCAGGATGCTCTCGGCAGCCTCCAGGGCGCTGGAAGACGCAGGGTATATCCGAAGGTATTCCCTCAGTGTCGCAGTCGAGATCCTAAAGCTCGCTGACGTGCTCTCCAGGGTTATCGGGACGCCCTTTTTCATCTTGTAGATATGGGAAGAGGCCGCAGCCAGCGCGCGAGGATGAAGATACCCTCTCTTCTTCGATAGGTCTTGGGCTAGGTCCTCGCATATCTTCATGACGATCTCTAGCTCCTCGTCACTATGCTCTTCTCTCAAGTACCTAATCGCTCCCCTCAATGCAAAACTGCCCATTTGTCGTATAATAATAACTCAAAGTATAAAAAATATTTGAAAACAACCAAATTTAATGTTCTGTAAAACATCTTTTTAATAGCTATATTATCCCGGG
>JAFGQM010000116.1 GCA_016935655.1 Candidatus Altarchaeota archaeon
CTGGCCTATCATGACCGGCTCGGTGCTGCTTGTCCGGAAACCCCCGGCTGCGCGCGCCATCTTGGCCGCATTTGAGGCGGCAGCTATCACAGACGGCTCCTCGGTAGCCATCGGCACTATGTAGTCCTTCCCATTGATTAAAAAATTCAGCCCGACGCCAAAAGGCGTCCCGACAGTGCCTATGACGTTCTCGACCATCCGGTCCACCTGGCCCATGCCAAGAGCGCCCGTATTGGCCAGCATCCCGGCCTCTTCCTCCGTCAGGTCGGCTAGCTCCCTGATCAATTTTAATCTCGCCTCTGGACTTAACTTATAGAATCCGGATATATTCGAGGTCTTTTCCATCTTTTCACCTATAGCATAGCATCGTTTGCGATCTTTACCTGCCTCAGATAAGAATTTACGGCCGCCCTGAGTGCGCCCAGGTCAGAAGCCTGCACTTCTATTGCAAGCTGAGTGTCACCATCCCCACATAGCGAAGCAGTAACCTGGCTTCTTGAACCGGGGGGATGGTCTACGCTTATGCTCCTACGTATTATCTCGGCCTCTCGTTCGTCTGAGAAGCCTAATTTAACAAGAGCGTAGAAGGCCATCTAGACTATTCGGCTTTTAGTCTTCTAACTTCGCTTGACCTAGTCTTTATCAGGATCCTGCCGCTGCAGTAAGGGCAGACGGTCTTGTCAATCTTCTCTACGATTTTCCCGCATTTAAGACATGTATATTGGCCCATTTTAAGGTACATATGCCCCACTAGTAAACTTTGTGTTGCATTTCTTGCATTTGTAAACACCGCTGCTCACCCTCTTGACCGCACTCTCGCCGCAAGACGGGCACTCATGATCCTTCCTTTGGTTCGCCTCTATCTCGGCGTACCTGGCCCTGATCTTCCGTCCATAACGGGGACCAAACTTCCCTGCGTAGTTCTTCTGTTCAGCCATTTTACTTGAGTAGTTTTTTTATCTCGTTGTATTTAAGCATCGACTTGTCCAGAAGGCCAGAGACCTCAGACGGACTCATCGCACCGACACCGCCCTTTTGCATTGCATGCACCTGCTTGCCTGTCGTGGTAATGGTCAGCCTCGAGTCCATGGCGAATTCCTCGTCCAAGATCGGATCCAGGACTATGCCACTATTGATCTTTGCAAAAGTGCATGATACTGGCAGCTTGGTTATGGGCAGGTCTTTGTCCTTTTCCCTGACCACCTTCTCATCCTCGTACTTGGGGATCCATGCCTGGTTCAGTGCGCTTACAGCTGCAAGAGACGATGCATCGATTAGGTTGCCGTCATGGTTGAGTATATGCAGGTCTATGAAGACCATCCAGACCTTTTCCCCGGGCGCGAGTACCAGCTTCTTCAGGTCTATCATCTTGGATTCCCTTAGGCCCCTATCGACCACTCTGGCCAACTCGATGGCGTCCTCACCCGGCCTTCCAGTCTCAAAGTCTGGGGCAGCCACTGGTACCAGCTCTGCTCCGGTCATAAGGACTCCCTCGTCGGGGGTATCCGGGAACGGCTCGCCCACTTCCACCTTTATACCACAAAGCACTTCTGTATTGCCCAGTTTTACCAGGGAACTGCCTTCGGCCTTGTCACCTATCAGGCCGTTCTCGATTGTTATCTCCCTGAAATCGTCAAAGCTTCGGCCGTCGATTCTTCTCCCGTTCTCAACAAGCCTCCCTATGAAATGCCTCTTTAGTTCTCTGTCAATGTTCATTTTCACTTACCTCCTTTTACATCCTTTTGGTACCTCTCCTTCAATGCGTTCTTCTGCATCTCGTATATCTCCTTGCATCCGTTGAGGCCCAGCTCAATCGCCTTGTTGAAGTCGTCCTTGGAAAAGTCGCCGTCCAGCTGCAACAGGACTATCTCATCCCTTGAGGGTATGTACCCAAGAGGCAGATCGCCCTGGCCAAAATTGTCCTCTTGTTGCATCAAATCCAATACGATGTGGTCATCCACCTTGCCCGCAGCACATGAAGCCACCAGATCCCTCATGGGGACCCCCGCATCGGCCAAGGCGACGGAAGCTGCAGTCAGGGATGCACATCTTGTCCCGGCATCAGCCTGCAAAACCTCCATGAAGACATCTATGGCGCTGGTCGGGAAGTAGTTCAGGAAGACCACCCTCTCAAGCGCCTCGCGGATCACCTTGCTTATCTCGATACTCCTCCTGTCAGGTCCCGGCCTCTTCCTGTCTGAAACAGAGAAGGGAGCCATGTTATACCTGCATCTCAGGGTAGCTTGTGTGTTGTCCTGGAGATGCTTGGGGTGTAGTTCCCTCGGCCCGTAGACCGCAGCGATTATCTTGTTTTTGCCCCATTCAACATAACAAGACCCGTCAGCACGGTTCAAAACACCTGCCTGGATCTTAATGGGTCTCAGTTCATCTATCTTCCTACCGTCCAATCTTTTTCCTTTCACTATCAACGGTTCATCACTTTTACCGCCCATCGTTTTCACCATTTATTTTTTTACCTAATTCTTGGTCTAAGAAATGCGATATCCTATCAGTGAGCCCTTTTGTATGGGACTCGTTCTCTATCTTTAGGATAGCGTTGATCGCGACTTGCATTTTTTCCTCGGGTCCGTCCAGCCAGACCAGGCCATTCTGGCCCACGACTATCCTGCAGCCAGTCTTTGTCCTGAGGAGCTCCAGCATGGACTTCTTGTTCCCTATCACTCTTGGCACCTTCTTGGCGCTTATGACCGCAATCCTCCCCCCGACGAGCTTCCTGGGTCCTTCGGCACAGCTGTGCTTTATCTCGTCCACGGACTTTATCATGACCGACAGGAGGTCTCCCTCCTTGTATATCTTTCTTAGATCCTGGCTGTTCCTGTCATCCCTTCTGTTGTCTCTTCTGCCGTCTCTCCTGCCGCCCCTTCTATCATCCCTTCGGTCGTCTCTCCTGTTGTCCCTCCTGCCATCCCTTCGGTCGTCTCTCCTTGAATCCCTGTCGTCATGGCTCAGGCTTATCCTGTACGGGCCGTCTATATCCAATATCCAGCCGTTGTAGAGTGTGTTGACCACGACTCCGACCACCATATCCCCCTCCTTTGGTATGTACTTGCCGGAGAGCGGGATCACTGAGACGTTCCTTTCCTTTTCGCTCTTGAGCCCAAAAACATTTGATTTTACCTTCGATCCTTCCAAGAAGGTGTAATCGCCGTGTTCCTTGCCGCCATCGACTAGCACTTCACCCGGAATCACTATCTCGCCCCTTAACTCAAGATTGTCGTCTTTATTCATTCTTCAACACCCTTGTCTCCACGTTCCCGTGGGTGAACTCGTTGAGTTCGCCATAAAGCTGGTCCTGCAAACCTGCAGGGATCTCTATGACGGCTACCAGAGAGCCGTCCTTCTGCCACTCCTCCTTCAGGACGGTATAATGGTGTATGTGGATATACGCCTTTGGGGAGTACTCCGCCGGTATCCTGATTGCGATCTTCAACTGTTCGAACTTGAGCGGTAGCACAGGCCTCAATAACTTAATTGCGTCCTGTACTTCGGCCTTGAAGTCCCTCCGAAGATCGACATTGAAGTGAGCATCCTTTAGCGCGTTTTTTATCCGGTCCGGAGGGTGAGGCTTGTTTGTCCTCGGGTCCACAGCATCCCTGGCGATCGCCTGCACGATCTTCTGTTCCCTCTTCTCCAGAAGCTCCCTGCGCTGGTCTGTAGTGAGCTGTATCTCCCCCTCCAGTAGAATCTTGACAGCTACCTCGGTGACATTGTTCGTCCCAAAGACCTTTTTTACGGTTTCTTCAGAGGCCTTATCACCCTTGCGCGCATCCTTGAGTATAAGGTCCACCTCCAGGAATTCCCCTATCCTTTCCTTTGGGATCTCCCCTTCCCTTATACCATGAGCTCCCTTTGGGTCTATCAGTATCTCAAAATGATCGCCGGCCTTTTCATAGCGGGCAATCACGCTGTTCTCTAGAGTCATGACGGTGATTTATTTCTTTTTTGTCTTCTTCGGTTCGCATAATGGGGGCTGCTTCTTGCATATGTCCTCTATCTCCCTGGTGGACAGCTGCTTGAACTTCCTACTTGCCTCCTCCACTATCGCGACGTTTACGTTCTTTGTGTCGAATTTCCCGGAGTTCGAGACCAGCTTCAAGGCCTCTATGGCCATCGCTATGGCCTCCTCCTTGGGCATGTTGTCCTTGTAGTTCTTCTCAAAGAACTTCTCGACTTCCTTTTTCCCGCTGCCTATGGCGGTAGCGTAATATTGGGAGTAGGCACCGCTCGGGTCCGTTTCGAACAACTCCTTGCCCGAGTCGTTGACGCCCGCTATCAAGAGCGCGCAGCCATAAGGCCTGATGCCCCCGTATTGAGTGTACATCTGCGATGTGTTGGAAATCTTTCGCGTGAGCTCGCTCACTGAGATCTCCTCGTCATAGACTATCCGGTTCCTCTGCGCCTCAAGGCGGGCCTCCTCGACCATCCTCCTTGCGTCCGCGATGAGGCCGGATGACGCCGCGCCTATGTGCTCGTCTATTTGGTATATCTTCTCAATCGATTCGGGTACCAAAAGCGAGTACTCGATGCTCTTGTCAACTGCAAGCAAAACGCCTTTGTTATAGACCATGCCCACGGCTGTAGTGCCTCTCTTCACAGCCTCCCTGGCATACTCTACCTGGAAAATCCTGCCGTCCGGGCTAAATACCGTAATAGCCCTGTCATATGCTAACTGCCCACCGGGATACATATTCACACCTCTTTGAAAGCTATAATCGTGAGAAATAGCGTATAGTTTGAAGTTTTAGTTTAAAAAAGAAAAATTGAAGTGGCGAAGTCAGGACCAGTCGCAGTATGGTCGTGTCTGCAAACACTCGGTGAGTAGCAAGCTAGAACAGGCCTGGAGATTGGTGCAACTATCGGAGACCCACTCACAATAGGCGCTCCCCTGGCACTCTGGGGACGATGCCCGTTGGGCGCAGTATGCGGCCAATCCTCCTGTGTTATCCTTGCAACTAGTGCCAGGTTTCGGCACACAACACCTATTGGGCTCACAATCGCCATAAATTTCTGTGGAAAAAGCTGACGAACACTCATCTGTACATATGTTCCCATCCATGACACAAGAACCGCTCACCGTTTCCTCGCAACAGAGGGCATTGGACCCATACGACTCTTGACACTGGGGGATGCCCGCAGTCACTTCGCCAAAACCTGCGCAGTCATTGTACTGGCAAACACCCCCCAGATTGGCACATGTCAGTTCAATACAGTTGCCCGCATAACCACACCAGCAAGGAGGCATCGAACAATCGCCGTTCGCGGCGGTAGAATCGCACTCTAATGGATCGAAATCATTTATTATAATCTCCTCGCCACATGTGTTATCTACGCAAGTCGGCGTTCTGCATATATTATCCGGGCAGTCTGAGGGGTTATCACACCAGTCAGTTGCACAGCAGAGATGGCCCAATGGGCTGCCGCCAGCTTGCATCGCCTCGGCCGCGCAGCTCTCCCTTTGGGCGGATATCTCAGGCTCTCCCTCGCACATGAAGCCCCTGCATACCCCGCTAGCCTCCTCACAGTCGCCGATGCGGCTAAAGTCCACCACACAGCATATGGAGCCTACGCACTCCCCATCAGTATAGCGGCTTCCCACGGGACAGCTGGAACCATCATAGCAGTAGCCACCTTCTAGGGATTCACAAGGCTCATCAGGATCAGCGGGACATTCGCAGGTCGGCGGGCAGTCCCTGCCCGGACCGCAGGCGTCGTCACCGGGAAGCTCACAATCTTCACCACCATCTAAAACCCCGTTGCCGCAGAGGGTGCATCTGTGGTCGGCATTGCATATCTCTCCCGAATCACAGTCGGCGGGGGAGCAGCATTCACCGGTCCAGTATTGCACGCCGTCGCAGCAGACGCCGTTGATCCCCATCGAGCAGGTCTCGCCAGGTCGGTCGCCGCAGACCATGCCGCAGCCCTCGCAGCCGCTTTCGTCAAAGGTGCAGTCGTCCCTGCATTCTAGCGTACCGCTGGAGTACCCCAAAAAGACACAATCCCTGCCATCAAGGTCATCATCCGCAGTCTGGCTCAGCCGGTCCAGTCCTATGTCGCATTCTTCTGAGCCTGTTATGGCTCCATCACCGCAGTCAGCATCCCCGCTCCAGACGCAGCACAC
>JAFGQM010000117.1 GCA_016935655.1 Candidatus Altarchaeota archaeon
ACTATGACCGGACAACCTAGCAAGTTCTGATACGTGTATAGGCTTCTTTATTCTTACCCCCTTCAAACTAGGCCTTTTTTTTGCGGGCATGCTTAGTTAAGAGGGAAGCTTAGAAAAAGGTTGAGCTTTTTTTAAGGTCCTTAAACCAGGGACTTCGCCTCCTTAGGCCTCTTTTTCAAAGTCAGGAGCGCGCCCAAAACAATGACCACCACGACCAATACAACTATGAAGAGTGTAAGATTCATGCCCTCCTCTGTAGGCCTTGGCTCTATTTTCTCGGCTGCAGGCCCAGCTGGCTTCTGGGGCTGTGCAGAACCCGGCAGACCCTTGTCCTCGATTGACTCTATCATCATACCGGGCCTGTCGGTGAATGTGGCGTTCTCAAAACGTTCCTCCGGTTCCCACTTGTCCAGCTCCCTATAATCCAGCACGCCATTGTCATCTAAGTCTATGGTCCTGCAGTACTCGTCCTCCCAGCCGGTCTCGTTGCAGTAGGTCCATATCGCAGGCCCCAGATCCACCGTTGTTTCCAGACTCCCATCGCTACCATTGAATATCGACAGCCACCTGATATTCTCATGCATCGGGACTATCAGCGGGAACATCGTATCCTCGGAAAACACCCCCTCTACAGGCCCGGGCCCCTCGCCGACTTGGCTCAACCTCGGGTCGCCGAAAGAGAATTTGTCTAGATCCCCCCCGGAAGCAGACTGTGTCAGGCCGACAAAGTCTGTCGCCCAAATGCCGAGGTCCGGATGGTTCGGCACGACCCGCGGGATAAGGCCCCTCATCTCCCCGTCCTTGAAGCGTATATAGCTTATTACTCCCCTCGACCCGCCGCCACCCCAATTCTCGAAGACGTGGTTTATCCTCCTTATGTCAGCCTCTTTGGCCGTAGGTTTCCCGCCAGTCCAGCAGCCGCTGGCCATCAGGTCTCTCTGCCCGACATCCGTATCATATCTGAACTTGTCCTTGGAGCATGTGACAACACCAGAGGCGTTGATGTCCTGTATCTGCACGCAGTTGCCATCGGTCCAGCCCTCGGATGCGGCCACGCTCTGGCAGTCGCCGAGAGAGTTCCAAACGTTGGGTTTGGTGCCCGTCCGGCTGTAAGAGGTGTCCCCACAGTACTCGTCCGTAAGGGCGAACAGTGAATGTCCAGTCTCATGGAGTATGACGTTCCCATCATTCCCACAGTAGGCGGCTGTGTAGTGTGATGTGGGCCCAAAGCCCGCGCAGCCCCTTATCTCACGCTTGGTTATTACCCCTACAGAATCAGCGAAGGAGGCATGGTCCCAGAAGTGGTCCGGCTCCAAGGCAAAGCACCAGCATGCGAAACCAAGGCTGACAGCGCACATTACAGAACAACTGACCTCCCAGTCAAAGTAGTCCTTCTCGCCAGGCAGCCAGCCCTTGCAGCCTATGCACAGCCAGTCCTCCGAGCCTTCGGGATTGTAGCAGTATCCCGCATCAGTCGTTGCATCACCCTTGCCACCCTTATACAAATAAAAGTTGAACATGTCCTCATAGCCCTCGTATAAAGGCCTGGAGGCGACCGATTGCATGTTCATGAACTTTATCCTTGTCGCGTTTGTAGCGACCTCAACGAAACCGTTCCAGTCAGAGCCCCAGTCGTCCTCTGGAACGAAGACCATGTCGATATAGCCACTGTTAGGGCGACCTTTTATCCTCAACGGCTCGACCTTAGAATCACACCATGTGCACTCGATGCACTCAGAGCAGATGCCGCCGCAGTCGACTCCTATCTCGTTCGGGCCCCGGAGGACATCAGTACAGTCACAGGCGTCGTCTACGCCGTCCTCGTCTATGTCCCTTGTAGGTGGAGAACAACAGTTGTCACAGCCCAGTGTGACACCATCATCCTTCCAGTTGCCATGGCTGCTGCAGTTGTTGTTGTCGCCCGTGTTGCCGGTGCCGCTATTCAAGAAGTCGTTAGTGTTGTTGCAGGCTCTTGTCCCCTCTATGCGGTTGTTTTCACAAGTTGAATCTATGGTTATACCGCCCGCAGTGTTCTTGATGAAAGAATCGGTGATCCTATTGCCGTCAGACCCTTCTTGCAGGACTATGCCTTTTGCAGAGCTGGATCCACTACCGCGAAGTATCGCAAGGTCTTCGAGCCCATTACCGGAGGAGGTATAAAGAAGCACTGCTGCGACATCGAAATCGGTTATGCCCAAGTCATGTACCTGGTTCCCGGTGGAAAACGAGATGGACACACCCACCTTGCAGTTCGAAAGGCTGCCCTGGTCCAGCTCCACGCCGTCTGACTGTGATATGGAAATACAATTCTCGCGTTGGTCGTCTATGTCAGTCTGTGTCAGCGTAATGTCTGATGAATTGGTTATAGAAACGCCCTGGTGGGTGGATGAGACAGTACTCACAGTAAGACTGACATCCCCGGAGTCCTTTATCAAGACGCCATCAGACTTTACAGCTCCGTTGTTTATCGAGACACCGGTGAACTGGGAGTTCTCCACATTGCAGATTATCAGTTCGCCGAATTCCCTACTGCCGTATGAGCTGTCTATGCTGAGGCCGGATGCGTCATGGAAATAGCCTATCTTCCTGTTGTTCCCGGCCGTGTTGGAGTCGTCGATGTCGTTGTCGCACTTGGCGTTTGTGAAAAGGGAGTACTGGCTGCCCAGCAACTCATTGTCTGTGAATATGTTGTCCCAGACGTCACCGTCCAGATAGACACCATAGACATCGTTCGGCTTTATCTGGTTTTCCTGCAGTGTATCGCTCCTGGACGGCATGGCGCCGCCCCTTAGTATAACACCATAGTCGTTGTTCTTTATCTCGTTGGATAGAATCCGGCTGTGGGAGACCGCATGCATCAGGACCCCTGTCTGGAAGTTGTCTATTACGCAGTCGTTCAGCTCGATATTGACTTTGTTTTGGATGGATATGCCTGTCCCTGAGCCGCTCCCACTGATCCTATGACCGTTGCACAAAATAGTAACGTGGCTCGCACCGACTGACACCCCATCCTCTACCGAAACGTCACCAGTTAGTTCCACTGTCCCATAATCACCATCCAGGGAGTTCTGAAAGCCGGAAGCGGTTGCGACAGTCGTGGATATGTCTGCCGTACAAGTATTATCGCACCATGTCACATCACTGTCCCCGTTCCAGTTGTAGATGAGATCGCAGGTGTTGTCATCCCTCGTGCTCCCGGAAGCTGTGTGCCATGGGCTCGTGTATATGTCAGCCTCTATATTGCCGCATATCCTGTTGCCCTCTATGCGCGCATTGTTGGTGTTGGCCAGGTATATGCCGTCTGTGTTGTCCTCGATTACGTTGTCCTCGAGCCTGGTCCCAGTGGAGTCGGCTATGAACAGACCGGCATAGTTGTCGGTTATTGTGCAGTTCATCACCTTCGCATTCTGCGTGTTGTGCAGGTCTATCCCGGCCTCGAACTCCTCTATCCCGCAGTTCTGGATCGTGATCCCATTGCCTTTCGCGAAGATGCCGTAGTAGAACTCCTGTCCGATGGCACCGCCCCTTATCTTATGGCCCTCGCAGTCAAAGGTTTTGTCATTGGCTGTGAAGGAGACGCACTGGCTTGACATCCCCCTGATGTCCTCGCCCAGGTATACAGTCTCGCATGAGCCCTCCATCATGCTGGAGCAGGAGGTGCATGAGTTGCATGTGCACGGCTGGATTATCGGGACTGTGACCGGCGGCTGTATGCTCTGCTGCGCCTCGATCTCAAATGGGCCTGACACATCGTCTGCTATGACCTGCCTTTTGGTGCAGTCGCTCAAGCCCTCGACCTTTACGCGCGCGCTAGGTACATCCTTATTGGGGACGGCCCAGCTGTACCTGTTGGCGTTCTTGGTGCAGTCCTCCAATGTCTTCCAAGTCTTGCCGCCGTCCGCAGAGTAGTGTATCGCGACCAGGTATATGTTGGTCGAACTAGTCCATTGCATCCTAAAAGTCTCCCCTCCTTCGACGGTCTCGCCGCTGGCAGGGGCGACTATTGACAAGGAGTATAACACAGGCGGTTTTATGACGGGCGGGAGATAGGTCATCTGGGCCTGTGCGTTTGCCAAGAAAACAAAAACTAGTAGTGTAGACAGAAGAAGGGATTTTCTCATTTTGACCACCAAGAATGGTATATTCTTTAGGAGGATAATCTATAAAAAAGATTTTGAGGGGGATTATTTAGAGCCCATCGCCTTCTCGATTCGTTTCTTGAAGTCTTCGGGATTCTGAGTCGTAAGGATAACCCTCCTGAACCTGCCACTCTTCTTCTCAATGAGTACCGAGGGCTCCCTCCTGCTGACATAGGCTAAAACAGCGCCCTCACGATGCCAAAGCCTGTAGCCCCAGCCTATCCACCACGGTAGTTTTGATAATATCCCGACCTTCTTGATTTCCTTAAATGGGATAGTACTCTTGAAGGGCCACATAGACGCTATCACGGCAGAATCAGTTATCATGAACTTCATGCTGAAGAAGGATGTGTATGCAAATACTATCAATGCTGTCGTTACCGGGAACGCTATGTAAACGACCTCTGCCAGGGGAGGCTTATTAAATGGGCAGCCGCAATAGGCCAGGGATTGGTATACGGCGAACAGCACTATCCCCAGAAGAAAGGCCAAAAGCAGGGACATCAGCAGCTTCATCCCCCGACTGAAGGGCGCACGCTCCCCATATGTTGGCATCTTTGGATTTGTTTGTCTTACCAAAGGCCGGAAATAAAAAGAAGCTACTAAGAACCCTGTGATGTTATCATGTGGACATGGGTTGGGGATGTCGCTATGGGTCTCCTTCGCCCATAACAAGTTGTCGACTAGTTACTTTTGGGTCGCTTGGATCTCCTGATCCCGTCCAATATCGGAAATAGGAAGAACCCGATTATGAACCCGCCGAGATGCACATTCTGGGCCACTTCCCCCATTATCTTGGTGGCTGCGATGAGGAACCAGAAGGCCAGGTAGGACAAGCCCACAAGTGCATATGGGGTCGTCTTGACCAAGAGATTCTTTGCCTTGTTAGACCCTAAAACCCATCTGCCTGCGCCTATCGGCAGGGAGAACACAAGAAGTATCTGGCCTAATACGGGTATGAGGAATACCGGTGTCCTGGCAAGGGGCTTGTAAAGGAGACCTGCACCTATGACTCCGAATACCGCTCCTGATGCGCCTATCGCTGTTGTGTAGGTGGATATGCCAAGGGAGGGTGCATAACCAGCATAAATCAAGTTGGCAAAGACGCCAGAGAATATGTAAAGCAGCACGAATTTGACTTTGCCCAAGCGGTGCTCTATCATGCAGCCCAGGAAATAGAGGAATAACATGTTGAATAGAAAATGCGGAAGCTCCACATGGATGAAAATGCTGGTAAGGAGAGTGTTGGGCAGTAGATCCTCCGGCGTGAAACCGTATTGGGAAACAAACCTCTCCTGCTGCCATTGGGGTATCCAGTGAAGGTATGAGAATATGAGTAAGTTTATTAGGATTATGGTGATTATTATCGGCTTCAAACCCAGATTCAGGCCGGAGTCCATCTGCCTGTTTTGCCACTTAGTCTCTCTCCAGTTCGTATCCTTGAAGTCGCTCTTCCAGTCGTTTGTTTTCCCCCCGCCTGGTATGGAGTCGTCGAACTCTAGAAGGATGAGACTGCCAGCCCCTGGTGAGACGCCCTTCGCCTTCAGCCACCTCCTCAGATCCTCTACGCTGAAGCCTTCGGAGTACTTCAATCTCGCTTGTTTTTTGAGCCCCTCGATTACGTCCCTGTCTTCCATGCAGTATTTAAATTAGTTGTCGGATATAAAGACTGGATTTAAAGGAAAGGGGTTAGATAAATCTTTTTATTGGACCATACTTAAACCTAGACCATGCAAGAGATAGAAAAAGCCAGAGAACTGATAAATGAGAAGTTCGTTATAGCACAGACTGCGCCGTCGTTGAAGACCGCCTTAGGCGAGCCCTTCGGCATCAAGTCTGGGACCTTCGTTGGCGGCAAGCTGGTGACGGCCCTGTACAATCTGGGGTTCAAGCGCGTCTTTGGGACCGATTTTGGCGCAGAGCTCAGGATAATGGAGGAAGCCGCAGAGCTCAAGGAAAGGCTGGATTCCGGGAAAAACCTTCCTCTTCTGACCTCCTGCTGCCCTTCGTGGGTGGGCATATGTGTCAAGAAGTACCCTAAGCTTGTGAAATACCTCTCGACCTGCAAGTCGCCGATGGAGATGGTAAGCTCGCTGTCCAAGTCCTATCTGATATACGAAAAAGCGCTCTACGGCGAGATAGGGGTCGCGGCCATAATGCCCTGCTATGCCAAGAAGATGGAGGTGAAGAGGGGTCAGACCGACGTTGTCCTTACAGCCATGGAGCTGGTCCAGTGGATGAAGGAGGACGGCATCAACTTCAAGAGCCTCCCTGATGGTACCTACGACTCCCCGCTGGGCATGTGCACCTCTGCAGGGACCGTTTATGCCAGCACGGGAGGCGTCTCTGAGTCGACGCTGAGGACTTTCTATGCCCTCTACACCAACGACCAGTTCAAGAAACACCTCTACAAGGAGGAGATAATAGCCGACGGCATAAGGAGGGCGAAGGTCAGGGCCGGCGACTACAAGATAAAGATAGCGATGATAGAGGGCCCGGGGGGCATAGATAGTTTCTGCCGGGGGATGTTGGATGGGGATAATAGGGATTACGACTTGGTCGAGGTGATGTTCTGCCCTGGTGGGTGTGTCGGGGGGAACGGCATGCCCAACGCAGGACAGCAAAAGTATATAAGCGCGCGCATAGGGGCGCTTAAGGAATACGACCGCAGGGCATTGGTGAAATCCGCCCATGAGAACCCCCTCGTGCAGGAGATATACTCGCTCTACCTAGGCGAGCCGTTCGGCAAAAAGGCCCAGGAGATCTTACATGTCAAGGACTTCAATGTGATGTTCGGGTGAAAATGGCAAACACAAATAAATTTTTGTATTTGGACTACAACGGATTTGCGGCAGTGAACCGGAGCCTGAGGGTCTTCGTATACTTCCAGCTGGCGTTCTTTGTCCCGTTTTTCATAGGGCAGCCACAGCTCTTGGTCGGGACCATCGTGAACGCGATGCTGGTAATATCCGCTCTGGAGCTGGATACGAAAAGAACAATACCTGTTATATTCGCGCCTAGTCTTGCCGTACTCGCGCGCGGACTGATCTTTGGGCCTTTCACGCCTTTCCTGGCCTTGATGGTGCCGTTTATCTGGGCAAGTAATGCGCTGTTGGTCATAATTGTAAAATCCCTTAAGAATAGAAGGGACTATTGGATTTCGCTCGGGCTGGCTGTGGTAGCTAAATCGGGGTTTCTATTCTTGAGCGCACTAGCCCTGATATCGTTATCTGTTTTGCCAGTCTTGTTCCTTACCACTATGGGCGAATTGCAGCTTGTGACTGCGATACTGGGGGGGGTAGTCGCATTCAGCGCGATAAAGTCTGGGGCCACTAAGAAACTGGATTTGATTTAAGGACTTGGCCACCTTCTTGTTGAACATCTCCTCCTTAAAGCCCATACTAGTCCCACCCCCTCAGTTTCATCGCCTTTACGACCCTCTCCAAAGCGAGTACATACGCCGCAGTCCTCATATCGACCTTGTACTTTCGAGAATACTCAAGAACCTCCTTAAACGCCTTAACCATCTTTCCCTTGAGCATCTCGTTGACCTCTCCCTCTTCATGGTAATGACCATGAAGGTTCTGTGCCCACTCTAAGTATGAGACTACGACACCGCCGGCGTTTGCCAGTATGTCGGGAATCAAGAACACGCCTTTTTTGTTTAGGATCTCATCGGCATCTGTGGTTGTCGGGCCGTTGGCCGCCTCCACTACCATCTTGGCCTTTATCCTTGATGCGTTATCCTTGTTTATGACACCCTCCATGGCCGCAGGTATCAATATTGTACAGTCAAGCTCCAAGAGCTCCTCGTTGGTTATTGTCTTGTCGCACCCGGGGCATCCTGACAGTGTCCCCTTCTTTTCCTTAAACTTCTCGACTTCGTAGGGGTTAAGCCCCTTCCCTGAATAGATGCCGCCCTTGGAGTCTGAAAGGGCGACTATCTTTATGCCTAGATTATACAGCAACTTTGCGGTGGTGGCCCCCACATTGCCAAACCCCTGGACCGCACATGTAGTTGTCTTCGCATCTGTCCCAAGATGTTCAAGGGCCTCGATGACAACAAACGACACGCCCCTGCCAGTCGCCTCGTTCCTGCCTGCAGAGCCCCAGAGCTCCATGGGCTTTCCTGTGACTACCGCAGGCACCAACCTTCCCTGCAACTTGCTGTATTCGTCCACTATCCAGGCCATCACCTGCGAGTCCGTGTATAAATCGGGGGCGGGTATGTCCTTCTCTGGGCCTATCATAGGCGCTATCAGGTCCACATACGCGCGCGTGAGCCTCTCGAGCTCATGCTGGGAAAGCTCCTTCGTATTGCAGACCACCCCGCCCTTCGCACCGCCGAAGGGTATATCCACGACCGCGCACTTCCATGTCATGAGGGCTGCCAGGGCGATGACCTCTTCCCGGGTTACTTTGGGATGGTACCTTATGCCGCCCTTGCCCGGGCCACGCGCATCGTTATACAAGCATCTATAACCCTTGCAAATCTTCACGACACCGCTATCCAAGTGAAAGGGTAGGTTCACCTCGAGGACTGCCTTCGGCTCGGCGAATATGCATGAACAGTATTCATCGAGTTTTATTATGCTCTTGGCCTTCTCCAGTTGTTTGAGTACTACCTGGAATTGATTGTCCTCCATTTCACATCCAATAAACTTTCAGGCGAGGGAATAAAAAAGTTGGGTTTAAGGAAAAACGACCAGGCATTCTCAATAGTCGATACCCTTCCTGCCCACATAGTTCTTCTTCATCGGATGCCTCACGTCCTTCATCTCAGTCACAAGATCAGCGACTTCTAGTATCTCCTTGGGCGCGCCCCTGCCGGTCAGCACAAGCTCGGTCTTCGGGCTTTTCTCCTTGATCAGGTCCAGGACCAGATTAACCGGGACGAGTTTCTTGTCCATAGCCACATTTATCTCGTCCAAGACAACAATATCATACTTCCCCGAAGTCAGGACCTTGCGCGCGAACTCGATGCCCTTGAGGGACCTTTTCTCATCGTCCTTGTGGATAGCGAAACAATAGCGGCAGGTGCCGCACCTTATCCTCCCGTTCTTGAGCTCGTCTGACCACGGGCACGGCTGGCCGTACTGCGCCATATGTATGCTGGGGTTTTTCTTCGAAGCATCAACCTCTCCCAGATATGTGGCGCCCTTCAGAAACTGGATTATGTATGTGGAGTAGCCGTGGCCAGAGGCCCTGAAGGCCAAGCCCAGGGCAGTAGTGGTCTTCCCCTTCCCATCGCCTGTATACACTTGAACCAGGCCCAGATTCTGGGGTTTCATCATGCGGTTCAGCTAGGGCAGACGGGGCACTCCTCTGGGTTCTCTGCAGATGCCTTGGCAGCAGGCTCCGCACATTTCTCGCTGTCTATGTTCAAAACCTGCTGCTCCCTGCTTCGGTCCCTGTATATGGTGACTCCCTTACAACCTAGCTTATAAGCCAAAACATAGACCTTCTCTATGTCCTCGGTGGAAGCGTCATGAGGGAAATTCACGGTCTTTGAGACTGCATTGTCTGTATACTCCTGGAATGCGGCCTGCATCCTTACATGGTCCTCCGGTGTTATGTCATGGGCTGTAGTGAACACCCTTCTCACATCCGGGGGTATCTCCTCTATGGACTGGATGGACCCCTTCCTGGCTATAAGCCTCATAAGGGGCTCGCTGTAGAAACCTTTCTCCCTTGCAATCCTCTCAAAGAGGGGGTTCACTTCAATTAGCTCGTCCCCAGTATCCAAGATGTTCCTCCTGACATAGGAGATGGCAAAAAGAGGCTCTATACCGCTCGAACAGCCCGCTATGATGCTTATAGTGCCCGTAGGCGCTATAGTGGTGACTGTGGCATTCCTCATGGGGGGGGTCTTGGCAAATACGCTCTTCTTGAAGTTGGGGAATGGCCCCCTGGCCTCAGCAAGCTCCTGGGACATCCTGTTGCCCTCCTCATGTATGAACTTCATTATGTCCCCCCCGAGCTTAGTGGCCTCCTCGCTGTTATAGGGGATGCCGAGCTCTATTAGCATGTCCGAGAAGCCCATCACGCCCAGGCCTATCTTCCTGTTGCCCAGAGTCATCTTCTCTATCTGCGGCAGCGGGTATTTGTTCATGTCTATTACATTGTCCAAGAAATGGACAGCCATCCTGACCAGCCTCTTGAGCTTGGGGTAGTCTATCATCGCCTTGTTGTCATGGTAGGTTATGACCTTGGAGAGGTTCAGCGAGCCGAGATTGCAGGATTCATAGGGTAAAAGAGGCTGCTCTCCGCAAGGGTTAGTGCTCTCTATCTCGCCCAAAGCAGGCGTAGGATTGTCCTTGTTCAGACGGTCCAGGAAGACTATCCCCGGCTCCCCGTTCTTCCAAGCCATGGTCACGATAAGGTCGAAGACCCTGCGCGCGTTCAGGCGGTTCACTGGCTGTTTGGTGTGGGGGTTTATCAGGTCGTAATCCTCGTCTTTCTCCACTGCCTCCATGAATCTCTCTGTGAGGCCAACGGATATGTTGAAATTGGTGAGGGCGTCATTCCGCTCCTTGGCGACCACGAAGTCGAGTATGTCCGGATGGTCGACCCTCAGTATCGCCATATTAGCGCCCCTCCTAGTGCCCCCTTGTTTTATCACCTCAGTGGCTATATTGAACACCTTCATGAAGGATATCGGGCCAGAGGCGACGCCACTGGTGGATTTCACTATATCGCCGGCAGGTCTAATCCTGGAGAAGGAAAACCCTGTGCCGCCACCGCTGCGATGAATCAAGGCCGTGTTCTTTATCGCCTCGAATATGCTTTCCATGGAGTCTTCTATCGGCAATACAAAGCACGCTGAGAGCTGCTGCAGCTCCCTGCCAGCATTCATGAGCGTGGGTGAATTGGGAACAAACTCAAGGTTTATCAAAGCCTTGTAGAACTCCCTCTCAGTCTTCTTCACCCCCTCCTCCTCCGCTCCATAATTCACGTCAGCCCGCGCTACATTCTTTGCGACCCTCTTGAACATCTCCTTGGGGGTCTCTACAACCTTGCCGTTCTCGTCCTTTCTTAGATATCTCCTCTCAAGGACCCTGATTGCGTTTAGTGTCAGCTTTACATCGTCCTCTACGCCTAACAAAGACTTGGCCTCACGGAGCTCCTTCCTCTTCTGCCTGTATAGTATGTAGGCTTTAGCAGTCTTTGCATGGCCTGATTCAATAAGGACCTTCTCCACAAAGTCCTGCACCTCTTCCACGGTTGGGATCGTGTGGCCATCATATTTTTCCTCAAGCAGCTCCACAACCCTGTCAGAAAGTTTATCGGCCAATGCGCGGTCGCTCCCGCCTACGGCCACAGCAGCCTTGTATATGGCAACCGTTATCTTTCCCTGGTCGAACTTCACTACCCTGCCGTCCCTCTTCTTTATTTTCGTTATCGTCGTTTCCATCTTATTTCTTCAGCAACTTTCTGACCTCCCTCTCGAACGTGTCCAAATCCGCAAAATCCCTGTAAACCGATGCAAAGCGTATGTATGCGACCTTGTCAAGTTTCTTGAGCTTCTTCATGACCAGCTCGCCTATGGCCGAACTGCTTATCTCGGTCTCGTCCATTGCGCGCAGCTCCATCTCGACATCCGATACGAGCTTTTCCATATCCTCCCTGCTTATGGGACGCTTCTCACAGGCCTTGATGACGCCCTTAAGCAGCTTCTCCCTGTCGAACTGTTCACGCTTCCCATCCTTTTTCACAACCGTCAGCTCGATGGTCTCCACGCGCTCATATGTATTAAATCGCTTGCTACACTTCAAGCACTCCCGCCTTCTCCTAGTTATCCCAGAATCCTCTAGGTCCCTCTTGTCGACGACCCTGGTTTCCGTATAGGAGCAGTAGGGGCACCTCATCGCTTACAACCCAATATATTGTGTCTCTCGTTGGTAAACATAACAACCCGTTGTGTTGGAGTATTAAGGAATAGGTATATAAAAACTAACCTTTTTTGGGGATTTTCAAAAAAAATTTATGGTTTTGAAAACATGTATTCACAGATTTTCGTCATAGAACAATAATTGTGCGCGATCCTCAAACTGAAAAAACGGTCTTTTTATATGATTACGCACACACGGCTTATTGTGTCCAGGGTGGTCGATTATACCGAAATTGGATGGATAGAATACCGGAAGTGACGGGGGTGGTCCATCCTGAGGCTACATCATCAGCTTTAGAGCATCGGCCTTGGTTATTATGCCTGCTATATGCCCGCCTCTTGTAACTAATACTGCAGAACTATTGGCCAGCAGGCTTAAAACCTTGTCCAATGGCTCTTCCATATCCAAGTTGGGGAAGGACTTGTCCATAACATCCTTTATTTTCCTGGAAGATGCGCGGGCGCCCTTCTTGGATAATATCTGGACTAGCTTAGTATCAGTGACCGAGCCTATGGGCTTGCTGCCTTCCATCACTGGCATCTGCGAGATGCCTCTCGACTCCATGGTATAAACAACCTTTTTTAGAGTGTCTGAAGACTTACAATATGCTACGGGCGTGGACATTATATCCCTAAGGCTCAGCAGCTTCGGCTTTTTGGATGACTTGTTCTTTATAACCGAGAGTATCTTCTCGGCGGTGCTCAGCTTCGTGTCTATCCCCCCCCTCTCTATCCTGGCTATCAGGGACTGGCTAAGCCCCGCTGCATCTGCAACCTCTTTCTGCGTCAATCCAGCCTTTTTCCTAAGGTAGCGAAACTCTTGCCCTGTAGGCAGCATCTTTGGAAAACCCGAATATTGACGATAGTGAATCAAAAATCTTTTCCAGGGCAATCTCCATTTCAGAAGGCGTCACGGAGAGCCCCAGACTTGCGTCGCCGCCCTTTATCTCGAACTCCCCCCCGAATCTCGGGGTGAACTCAAAGAGGCCGCTATCGTCCGTGCTTGAATGATACATCGGCTTATCGTCAAAATAAACATCAATGCTTAGGTTTTGGATGGGCACCATGTTCATATCTATGTCCTTGGCCGCCCATATCCTCAAAGTATCCCTCGCTTCACAGGACTCGAATTCCGTGTAGAAGGAAACCTTGTCTGTAGTGCCCGTCTTGGCCAAGAATTTCGTTATTGTGCCTGGGTTACCCGGCAGTGAGCAGGGGCAATCAGACGTCGACCAGACTAGGGGTAGCGATGATACTGCCAGGACCAAGACTGACAAGACAAACTTATTTGGGGACATTTTATACTACTTGGACTCCAAGTCAAGCCCTCCTAGATATTTATAAGCGCTAAAGGCAGCCTTGACACCGTCGGCAGCCGCAGTTACGACCTGCTTGAACCCGGTGTTGGTCACATCACCCGCAGCGAAGACGCCCTCGACATTGGTCTTGCATCTGTTGTCTACTATGATCTCCTTTCGTTCATTCACCACAACGCCCATATCCCTAGCCAAGTTAGAACCTGGCATATACCCCACTTCAACAAACAATCCATCCAACCTAAAGTCCTTAGACCCTTCGTAAGGTTTATCAAGGACTGCCCCGGTTACGAACTTATCGCCTTTGATTTCGACCACGTTGGTGTTGGATACAATCTCTATGTTCTTCTTCTTATCCATCCTGCTGATGTTTATCGGCTCGGCCCTGAGCCTATCCCCCCGGTAGATAACATAAACTTGTTTTGCATATTCGCTCAACAGAATGGACTCTTTGACTGCAGAATCGCTTCCGCCCACGACAGCCACGGTCTTGCCCTTGAAGAAGGCTGCATCGCATGTGGCGCAGTAGCTCACACCCTTGCCCTGGAATTCGTTCTCCCCCGGGATGTCCAACTTCCTATGCTCACTGCCGGTAGCCAAAAGTATGCTCCTAGCCTCGAGCGCCCCGCCAGATCTGGTCTTTGCCAAGAAGTTCTTGCCACCGCGCTTTATCTCGACTATATCATCCTGCTTTATCTCCACCCCCAGATGCTCCACGTGCTCCCTGAACTTTTCCATCAGGTCCAGACCAGAGGAGCTTTTGACGCCTGGCCAGTTCTCTATCAAATGGGCATTCACTATGGTGCCGCCAACCTGCTTGGTTATGACTATCGTCTTTAAATGGAATCTGGCGGCATATATGGCTGCGCTCAAACCGGCAGGACCCCCCCCTACAATGAGAAAATCGTACATGATCAAAGCTTTAGGGCCTCTTTTAATGCATCCTCGTCAAAACCCACTATCATCTTACCCTCCACTTCTATGACGGGCACACCCATCTGCCCCGACTTGTCAATCATCTCCTGCGCAGCCTTCTTGTCCTCGGCCACATTCACATCCTTGAACTTGACCTTGTTCTTCTTCAAAAACTCCTTTGCCATCTTACAATACGGGCAAGTGGGTGTGGAATATACCGCAATTTTCATTTATGCCTCCTTTGTAACATATAGTATAATAAGAAGGAATAATAAAAAAAGAACCTTGAGATCTCATTAACCGCAGCAACCTGGACCGAACATTTTTTATACCTCCTGTTGATTTATATGGACTTTTTGTTAATATAAATGGTTTTTTTATATTTAAAGTTCTAGTTTAAGGTGGGGCAAGGATGAGCTATCTGATTATCGCACCGGTCGGGGACCATATGGACGCGCTCTTTGTGGGCATCCGGGAGTTCCCGACGAAGAAGGTGGTCTTGGTAAGCCCTGAGAACAGGCTGCAGGCTGCCGAGGGGGCTAAAAAAGACCTTGAGAAGTTCCAGATACCCGTGGATATAATCCCCATAAAAGGCAACATATGGGAAGAGACCTTCAGGATCGTCTGCGAGGTCAAAAAGGCGAATGAAAAGGAGAACATCATGATAAACGTCGCCACCGGTGACTGGACCACCCGCTGCGCGGCCACAAGCGCGGCCTTTGTCAACGGAATCAAGGCCTTCACCGTCTCGGACAACCAGATAATGCTACTGCCGATACTGAAGTTCTCATATTACAAGATACTCACAGAAAGGAAGATGAAGATCCTGCAGACCATCCACAGGGAGCAGGACTGCTGCTCCTCGCTGGAAGAGCTGAGCAAGAAGACGAGCATGTCGCTCCCGCTCATCTCCTACCACATAAACGGAAACCCCAAATCGGAAGGGCTGAAGGAGATGGGGCTGGTGGAGACCACAGACAAGAGGGGGAAGACCGAGATAAGGCTGACCACCCTGGGCAGGATGCTGATGAAGGGGTATATAACCACGGAAGAGCCGAAGGACCCGAAAAGCTGCAACGCCTAGTTAGAATCCAAAACCTAATAGAATCAAACCTTCACTGCGGTATCGTCCTCTGGCCAGTCTTCGAAATAGGCATTCAGTTCGTGGAGTCGATTACAAAGGTCCTGAATGCCGGGGTCAGGATCAGTATCCAGTTCGCGCACCGCGATGAGCCCAACGTAGATGGATTCCCGCTCTTTTTTAGTCGGCGTGCGGCCATTTTTTGTCCATCCAGCCATCAGCTCCAGCTCACGAAGGATTTCTACAAACGGGGGAAAACCGGGAGTCTCTGAATTAAACTGCTGTACAATTGAGATCGTCTCACCAAGCACCCTGTGGAAATCCTCACGGGAGTTAATCAGTTCCATAGTTCTCTCTCATTAGGTCTCACTTCCCCTTCAGCAGCCCTATCTGCGCCATCAGCGCGTCCAGCTGGACCTTCTCGTTGGCGCCCTCCACCAGGCGGAAGTTGTACTCTCCTATCAGGTTCACGAGGGCGAGTTTTATCTCGTCCCTGACGGCTAGATTCTCTATCTCCTTGTGCATCTGAAGGAGTATCTCCTCGCCTGATATGGACTTGTTTATCAGCAAATCGTCCAGCATCTCCCTGGCCTGCATGAAACTCCCCGCGAGGGAAGTCTCCATTATCTTCCGTACAAGCTCTGGCTTGGCAGTTGAGGATATGTCAAAGACCTCTTCCTGCGTCACCTTCGTGCCGGCCACGGCGGCCGCCTGCAGGACATTTATGGCCATCCTCATATCGCCCTCAGAGACATATAGTATAGCCGCAAGGCCCTTGTCATCGTAGGTGACCTTCTCCTGCGCGCAGACATGCTTGAGCCTTTTGAGGATGGCATCCTCATTTAAGCGGACGAAGCGGAACAGCGCGCACCTGGACTGTATCGGCTCGATGATCTTCGAGGAATAGTTGCAGCTTAAAATAAACCTGCAGGTCCTCGTATACTTCTCCAAGGTCCTTCTCAGGGCATTCTGGGCATCAGGAGTCAAAGCATCGGCCTCGTCAAGGAATATTATCTTGAACGGTATCTCCCCAAGGCTCATGGTCCTGGCGAAATCCTTTATGTTGTTCCTAACTATGTCTATCCCGCGATCATCCGATGCATTCAGCTCATAGAAGTTCCCCTCCAGCTGGCCCCCGAACAGCTCGTTTGCCAGGGCAAGGGCTGAAGTGGTCTTTCCCGTACCAGCCGGGCCCGCGAACAGAAGGTGCGGCATGGATCGCTCGGTCGCATAAACCCGCAGCCGCTTCCTTATCTCTTCATGGCCCACTACGTCCTCTATCCTCTTCGGTCGATATTTTTCCACCCACGGTGTGCTAATCTCCATCATAGAACCCCAATTTAATGTTTAAATTGCTAAAACGTAAAAATAAATAGCAAAATTTCAAAATTTGAGGCTTTTTCTAGCATCAAAATAGAAAAAGAGAGCCATATTCATGGAAGACGAAAAGAACGACGTAGAAAAATTGCGGCAGAAGGTCAGGGAGCTCAAGAAGAAAAGGGACGAACTCAACGCAGAGTTGAGGAAGAAGAGGGATGCGCTCAGAGGCATCTACAAGGAGATAGACAAGATTCTTGGGGAAGCCAACGCCCAAAAAAAGAAGAGGGATGAGGCCAACAAAAAGGTGTCTGAATCCAAGGCTAAAAGAGACGTTTCCAACAAAAAGATTGCGGAGCTCAACAAGAAACTCTCGGAGCTGAAAAAACAGGTTGGCGGCAGCATGCAGAGGAAGGAGTATGAGAAGCTCAGGAAGGAATATGAAAGGCTCAACTGGAAGATACAAACCTCCCCGCTGCCGAAAGACAAGGAGCTGGCATTCGTCAGAAAACTCGAGGAATTGGAGTTCCAGATAAGGGAATATGAGTCTCAAAGGCCCATGGAGAGCGAGGTCGTAAAGATCGAGCAAGAGATAAAGCAGATAAGGCAGGGCGCGGACTCCCACCACAAGGCCCTTCTGCAGAGCTCAGAGGAGGGGGAAGTCTTTCATGAGGAGATGCACAAGCTTTACAAGAAGGTCGATGAAAAATCCGCCAAGGCAAAGGAACTCGAGGCTGCCTTCCTGGAGGAAAAGAAGGCGGTTGATGGGGTCCACAACGATTTCATCGAGGTCTTAAAAGAGTTAAAGGAAAAGGAAGGCAAAGAGGTAGTCAGGACCAAAAAGACAAAGGAGGCCGAGGTAAAGAAGCTCAAGAAGGAGCAAAAGATGCGGGAGAAGGAGATTCTATCAGACCTTAAAAAGGGGAAGGTCATAAAGACCGAGGACCTGCTGTTATTGCAAAAAACCGACTAACCCAAATCCACTAGTTCACTCTCATCCAGAGTTATTTTATACTCGTCACCCTGTTTAGCCCCCCTGGCCTTCAATTCCTTCTCCACTCTCGGGCCCACGATAAGCCTGTAGGAGTTCCATTCGGGGGCCAGCTTCGTCTCGAGGCCGCAGTCCTTTGAGAGCCTTTGTATTAGGACATATGGGCTCAGATTCTCCAAGAAATCCGCAAGAAGGCCCACATACTCGTCTAGGCCCAATGGCCTGTACCTGCCCTGCAGGTACTGGTTGGCAAGCTGTGTCTTCTTCATCACTATGAGGGGGTAGAGCTTCACTGCGTCCACCTCCAATGCAGAGAGTATGCGCGCAGTCTCCCTCATCTCGCTAGGGGTCTCATACGGCAGCCCCAGTATGGTAAAAAACAAGACAGGGATGTCCCTCTTATGGGCCTCGCGGACTACCCTTATGGCCTCTGCAAAGCCGTGACCGCGTTTTATGCTCTCGAGGGTGTGGAGATGCACGGTCTGCTGGCCTATCTCCAGCCAGATCTTGTAGTCCTGCTTGGCATAATCGCCCAGGATGTCTAAAACACCGTCAGGAAGGCAGTCCGGGCGGGTCCCTATGGAAAGGCCTACCACGTCCTTGTGGTCCAGCGCCTGGTCGCAGAGCTCCTTGAAGTCCTTGAGCGGCATGTAGGTGTTTGTCCCGAAGGCTATGTACACCAGCGCCTTTTCACCAGCCCCCATGCCCGTGTAGTGCTTGACCTGGTGTGCCACCTGCGCCTTCACCCCCTTGTCCATCACGGTCCTGAAGCTGTCATAGGTGAACTGGCGAGCGAAATCGGGACAGAATATGCAGCCCTCCTTGCTTATCCTACCGTCCCAATTCGGGCAGCCGACCTTGGCGTTCAACGGGACTTTGCACACGTTATAGCCGTACTTCCTCCTCCAGTATTCGCCAAAGGCTGAGTACAGCGAACCTGTTTTGTACATTGAGTCTACCACCCTCTTGTCGACAAGATGCTTTTTCATGTTTTCAATGGAATTTGTCTTGAGAAACAGGATAAAAAAGGAACAGGGCTTATATTTCCAAGCCTCTTAAGAAAAGTTTTACAATTATGGGGCAGGAAGGACCGCTCATACGGCCACGCCATATATGGCAACGGTCCCTGAGTCATATTTTTTATCTAGGCCTTCCAAGAACTCAGAGCATTCAAGGAGTTTTCTCTCAGAATTGCTAACAAAAATATATTTCACATCATATTTCTTCAAAAGCATGCTTCTTAATGATGAATCGCATGTTGTAAAGAACGTGTAGACTTCCTGAAGGCGTTCCCCCCCATCTGGCAGGGACTCTGGAAATGCGCCCACTACGACCTGCTTTCCTGCGAGGTTTGGTATGGCATAAGCATGCGCGAAATCAGACAGGACCACGCCCTCCTCCTGGCTGGCCAGCCATTGCAAGGCCACGCAGTCCGAATCGTCCAATAGTGGCTGGGCCATGAAGATCGTCAAGGCCTGAAGGACTGCAAGAAGGACGACCGACGAATAGGCAGGAATCCTGAATATGCGCCGGTATCCTGAGACCTTATGCACGAACAATGTGGCTAAAAAGAGCATCACGGGGAAGACGCTATACTCCAGATTCCGGAAGTATGTGGAAGACCCCAGGGCGAATGTAACCAATGCCAAAAATACAGGTACAGCGGCCCAAAGAAACAGAAGGAGGTTCCTCTTCACTAGCCCTCTGTACTTCCAAGCTGCGAGCAGGGAGACACAAAACAGGGCAAACAGGGAAAGCACGAACTCATTGGTGAACCTGGTGTCTATGAACGGGTTCTTGGGGGACGCTAGGCCGGTAAGAAATTCCGACCTTGAGAACAGCCAGGGAGAACATAAAGCCAGCGGGGCCAAAAGGGATGCAGACAATCGTCTTACATTCTTAC
>JAFGQM010000118.1 GCA_016935655.1 Candidatus Altarchaeota archaeon
ATAGACGAGTTGGTACAATATAGTCTCTGAGTTGAGATTGCCCATTACGAGCATCTCGTTGAGAGAGGCCATTGCCTCCTCGACGGCGCTGCTGGGGCCCTGGTGAACTGTTATAAGGAAGGACTTGGAGTAATAGACGATAAAGTCCCGCCTATAAAGATTGTCATAATAGTTCAAAACAACAGTGTCATAGAACTCGGAGGTTATGGCAATCGGGTAGCTGCCTTCTTCAGGAGCTTGGAATCCAAAGACCTCTTGGGCTATCTTGTACTCTTTCGAGTCCAGTCGCTCTATGTCCAACCAGAGGAAGTCAAACTTGTCCTTTAATTGGGGTATCTTGTCCTCGGTTACCCCATCCACTATCCTCAGGTCTCTGCCCAATACACCGACGATTTTCATGTTGTCATTCTATGCAGGTGTGCTTTTTCAGCATCTGCGCCTCATTCTTCTGCAGGCGATACATAAGCTCCGCTATGACGCCGTCGAAAAACACCATGACAACATCCTCAAAAAGGGTGCCCATGGGGGTGAACGAGGTGTGCAAACCCTTGATCTGCCTGTCCTCATACTTCTTTTCATCTACGTCGATCTTCGTCTTGCCCTTGACCACCAATACCAAATCGCTCAACTTGGCGAGTGTGGAGTTCGAATAAGATGTGACGCAGGCTATCTTGACGCCCACTTTCTTTGCGGATTTCGCATAATCTATCACGGAGCTGGTCTCGCCGCTCCCGGAGATGCAGACGAAGATGTCATCCTGGTGTATGCTCGGCGTTATGGTCTCGCCGATGACAAACGCGGGTAGATCCAAATGCACGAGACGCATCGCAAATGCGCGCGCAGCCAAGCCGCTCCTGCCGGCGCCATATATGAATATCCGTTTAGAACAAAGCAGTGCCTTAAGGAATTTATCGAAGCTTTCCGTGTCTACGTTATCCACAGAGTTCATTATGTACGTGGCTATTTCCCTGACGGTCTCCTTCCAAACCTCATTTGCCATTTTCGTATTTTAAGGATGTTGAGAATAAAAAAACAAAACCGGTTATTGTTAAGCGAAGTTCACCACCTTCATCTGGAAGTTCCTTAAATCCAAAACAGGCAGCTTGCACGGGGTGGGCATATGGCCCTGCTGCTGCTGGTAATCGGTCTGGGCTTGCCAAGTGCCGGAGTTTACTATCAGAACCCCCCGATAGTTCGCATAGCCGTTCTTATGCACGTGGCCGCAGTGGAATATGTCGGGGACGGAGTCAATGACCATATAATCCCTCTCCTCCGGCGCTATCTGCTCCTGCGCGCCATATATGGGGGAGAGATGGCGTTTTTTTAGATACTCTATCTGCGCCTTCTCCGGCTCCCTGTAGGAAAGTTGGGACATAGAGGATATCATGGCGTCCATGGAGGTGCCGTGGTACATAAGCACTTCAAAGCCATGAAGGTTCACGCGGCACGGGTTGCCGACGAAGTGGAAATTCGGCCTGTCCTTCAATGTGTCCATGAAGCCATTCAGGGAAGGCTGCGGCTCACATCTTCTGACCGCATCGTGGTTCCCGACGGAGAGTATGACCTCTATGTATTCCGGTATCTGCTCAAGAAGTTTGCTTAGATATCCATACTGCTTGTATATGTCGGGTATCGCCAATTCGGTCTCCTGGCCGGGATATATCCCAATCCCGTCGACCAAATCGCCTGCTAAGAGCAGGTATTTTATGCCCTGTGCTATGTCCTTTTGCTCACCAGGGTTCTGGAGGTTGAGCCAGTCGATGAACCTCTGGAACTCCCGCTCCATGAAGAGCAGCGAGCCGACATGGATATCTGAAAGGAAAGCAACAGAGACGGGTTCATCACACTCAGGCTGCCTCTTAGTGGTGGGTATGTCGGGCTCTAGGATCTCCTTTGCGATTATTATACCATTTTTAGCTACGCCCACAACCCCCACTACCTCGTCCTTGACCAGGATTGTGCCTTTTTCCTTTAGTTCGTTAATCCCGACCACTAGTACCGTTCCTGTGGTGTCCTCAAGCTCCAAGAGCAAGTTTCCTTTCTTGGACTCGCGTATATCGCGTATCATCCCGATTATCTTGACTTCCCGGCCATCGTATCTCTTTACATCCTCTATGTCTATAACATCCTTCAGCATGACTCGCTCCATGAGTACGTCTTTCAGCCTCCTGTACCTGTCCCTGAACAACTCGGTGAAGTTCTCTATGGTGCCTGAAGAGGTGGATTTCCCGGTTATGTCATCCTCGGAGTGTATAAGGAACTTGGGCTCTATGTGGGCCGCGCGCGCGGGCTTCCCCTTCCTTATGACAAACGAGAACTCCTGGTCTGTTTTTTCTTCCTGGAAGAACTCTTCTATGAACTCCTTGGTCACCATGAAGACGCTCTTCTCCTTTGCCAGATCGACTAGTCTATCATACCCCAGCTGCTCGGTGAGGATTTTCTCCAGGGCGAGATTGCTCAGAAGGAGGCCAGCGTCAATAAACGCCTTGTTGATCCGGTCCCTTGCTTTGTCGTTTTCGATGCCTGATTCTTTCTCGGGCTTTTCGATTTTTTCCTCTACTACCTCCTGACCCGGGGGCAGCGTGACCAGTTTCTCGTTATCCCCGTTTGTCCACCCGAAAGAAACCAAAGAACTAGGTTCTTGCATGCTGAATTTACTGGACAGAGGAAAAAAGTGTTATTGGAAATCCCTATCGCTTAAGCCCTGGCGCCTTAGGTGTCTTGTCGAAGCTATCCTCTCTGCCAAGGCGCCGAGATTGCCCCTCGGGGCCCCCTCTGAGATCAGCTTGGCCATCCTTGCCCTACCGTCCTGAGGCAAAAGTTCCAAGAGAGCATCCCTTTGGGTCCTTAACTCTAAAAGCCGGGTAAACATAAGCTCCCTTTGCGAGCTTTTCCTAAGTGCCGCATTTTCCTTAGAATCCGCAATGCGCTTGTTGAGTTTCCTTATGTTCCTTACAGTCTTCCTACATGCCTTTTCGAGCCTTTCCGGGTCATAGCTTGAGAAGCTTGCCTTGAGGGCTTCGACTCTTTTCTCAGGATCCGCTCCGCGCAAAGATGTTTTTGGGAGTGGTATGCCTAATGCAACGCGTAGCTTATGTATGGTTGTAGGCGTGGTATGGAGTTCCCTTGCAGTAGCGGCGGAACTGGCCCCGCCCCTAAGTAACGCTTCTACC
>JAFGQM010000119.1 GCA_016935655.1 Candidatus Altarchaeota archaeon
GTGTATACCAAATACGTGTAATGGTCGGCGCATATGTTGCCTGATTGAATCCCCACGAACGAATCTTTCAAAACATGCTAGAGTCACCACTAAAAGTTTAGGGTATGCTCCTGCGGGGAAAATAGAGTCTTGAGTCTGTTGTCTGGAGTCCTCAAAAAGTCTGCTGTTAACAGTCTTTCTGAGTGTTCCAGGGATTAAACCCTTCCAGAAGAAAAGCTTTTATGCTTAATGTATCAAAATGATACACTATGGAAAACGCAAGGGTCAATGTTGTGCTACCAAAACGGATGTACTCCTCAGTCATGAGGCTTGTAGAGTTAGGTTATTATAATTCTTTTTCAGAGGCGGTCAGAACCGGGCTGAGGGACGAAGTCATGAAATATCAAGTGCCAATGGCTAGGTTGAGCAAAGCTGAACTCAGGGAGATAGATGAGGGTTTTGCAGACGTAAAAGCAGGTAGGGAAAAGTCTGCTTCCGTATTAGCCAAAGAGCTGGGATATGGAACTTGAGGTAAGATTTACAAATAAGGCGGAGCGGAACCTGAAACATATCCCTGAGCCATTCAGGAGAAAGACCTATGACTTTGCGTGCTCACTTGCTGATAATCCCTACCCTAGAGGTCTTGAGAAACTGACGGACAGAGACAATACGTATAGGGTTAGGGTCGGCAACTATCGAGTCGTCTGGTTCATTGAGGAAAAGCGCGGAATCATACACATAGTGAACATCGACAAGAGACCGCAGGCTTATCAAAGATAGAACTGGTCGCGCTGTAAACTCAAGACTACAGACAGAAGACTGAAAATGCTCCCGCCGGGATTCGAACCCGGGTCACTGGCTTTCCTCGTCTTTCCCCTCTTTTGGGGCTGAAGCACCTTTTCTTTAGAAAAGGGGCTCCTCGAAAGGCCAGTATGATTGGCCGTACTACACTACAGGAGCAAACGCGGTATATTTGAGAATAGTAGAATAAGAATTACGGCCCTAATTTAGCAAAAAACAGTTTAAAAACCTTTTTATTGGGTAATTTGTCTAATTACCTGGTGGTTGGTATGCTAAACACTGCAAAGGAGATAATGCACAGGCACACGTTCGTCCCCGAGGACGCGACCGTAAGGGACGTGGCAAAGCTTATGACCCAAAGGAGGATAGGGTCCGTGTTGGTGAAGACCAAGAGGGGTATAGGGATCCTTACTGAGAGGGACATCACCGGCAAGGTCGTGATCGAGGCCTTGGACCCAAACAAGATGAAGGCTGGGGATATCATGACCTTCCCTGTGAAGACTGTGGAAGCCGATGCGGAGATCTACGAGGTCTGCGGGATATTCAGCGAGAACGACTTTAGGAGGCTGCCAGTTGTTGAAAATGGTCAGGTCATAGGCATCATAACGACGAGGGATATAGTCAAGCAGTTCGTCCCAGAGCTTGTAAAGAACGTCTACCACTTCAAGGACTTCAGGTTCTAGACTCAAATCACTTTGAGAATATCTGCTCGACCTTCTGTATCTCCTTATTGTTGGTTAGGACTAGAACGTTGTCGCCAGGCTGTATCTTCAGCCCGGGCTTGAAAACCTCTATCTTCCCACCTCTAACTAGGGAGACTATCTTGGACTTATCAGGGAGTTTTACGCTATCCACAGCCTTACCGATCAGCTTGGATTTCTGGTCTATCCTAAACTCCACAACGTCTATGTCCCCCTTGTCCAGCATGGCAAACCCGGTTATATCCGGGTCGCGGACCATCTCCTCTATCTGGGTGGCTATAGCCAGCTCGGGGTAGATGACACTGTCTATGCCGAGCTTCTTGAATATGTCCTCGCTGTATTCTATATGGGTTATGCGAGTCAGCACCCTCTTAGCGCCCAGCTGCTTCCCCAAGATAGAGATGAGTATGTTGGACTCATCACTACCCGTAAGGGCCAGTAGAACGTCCGTGTTCTCTACTCCGGCCTCTTGCAAGGTCTTTATCTCAGAGGCGTTGCCGTTGACCACGACAGCTTCCAGCTTCTCCGAAAGCTCCTCGGCCCTGGCTTTGTCCTCCTCTATGACTACGACATCATGGTCGGCCTTGTTCAAAAACTGGGCCGTGTAGTAGCCTACGACTCCTCCGCCTGCGATTATGACGTACATTTTCCTTAAATTGAAGGGTTGGATTTAATAAATTGTTTTTTTGCTCCTAACCTAAAATACTGTTCTATGGACCTTGTTCTCAAGTGCATAGACTGTGGGGAGGAGTGCCCATCAAAGAGCAGCAGGTACCGCTGCGAATGCGGGGGGCTGTTGGAGGTAGTCCACGACTTGGAGAAGCTCAAGGAAGTCGTGTCCAAGGAGCTTTTCGACAAGAGGCTGGGCAGTTTGAAACACCCCTACAACAGCGGAGTCTGGAGGTACAAGGAGCTCATCCTGCCGGTCGATGACAAGTACATAATCTCAAAGCCTGAGGGCAACACCAATTTGTACTGCTCAAAGAAGGTCTCGGATTACACGGGCGCGCGCAACCTGGCGATGAAGCACGAGGGCGAGAATCCCACCGGCTCGTTCAAGGACCGGGGCATGACCGCAGGGATAACGCAGGGCAACGTCCTTGGCGCGCGGATAGTGGCGTGCGCATCCACCGGGAACACGTCGGCCTCTATGGCAGCCTATGGGGCTGCTAGAGGCATGAAAAGCGTTGTCTTCATACCACAGGGGGAAATCGCCTACGGCAAACTGGCCCAGGCACTCGCATACGGGGCTAGGACAATCCAGATAAGGGGGAATTTCGACGATGCGATGAGGCTCGTGCAGGAGGCATCCACAGAGTTGGGTATGTACCTCCTGAACTCCATAAACCCGTTCAGGATCGAGGGGCAGAAGGCCATAGGTTTTGAGACTTTGCAGCAGAGGGGATGGAGGGTCCCTGACTGGTTCGTACTGCCCGGTGGGAACCTTGGAAACGGGACCGCCCTAGGCAAGGGGCTGTCAGAGCTGTACGAACTGGGCATCATAGACAAGGTACCAAGGATCGGAATCATCCAGGCAGCAGGCGCGAACCCGCTTTATAAGATGTGGAATAGCAAGAAGAAGTTCGAGCCTGTGAAGAACCCGGAAACGGTCGCAACAGCCATCAGGATAGGCAACCCGGTCAGCTGGAAGAAGCTTGAGAAGTTCCTTAGATGGTCAAGGGGGGTCGTGGAAGAGGTGACCGACCAGGAGATAGTCGATGCAAAAGCAGTCGTGGATTCTTCGGGCATCGGAGCTGAGCCGGCATCCTGCGCTTCTATAGCGGGTTTAAGGAAACTGGTGGGCAGGGGGATAATCAAGGAGGACGAGGACGTCGTGGCGATACTGACCGGGCATGTGCTAAAGGACCCGAACCTGGTCGTGGACTACCATAAGGGGACGCTAAAGGATCTCAAATCCACCTACCAAAACAAGCCCGTGCAGGCGGACGCAAGTCTCGACTCGATAAAGAAACTCCTACTATGAAATATGTTATCCTGGTCGGGGACGGCATGTCGGATTACCCCCTAGAGGAGCTCGGGGGCAAGACCCCGCTCCAGGTCGCGCGCAAGCCCAATATGGACTGGCTGGCAAAGAACGGCAGATGCGGCCTATTGAAGACTATACCGGATGGGATGCCAGCCGGGAGCGACATAGCCAACATGTCCATACTGGGTTACGACCCAAGAAAATACTCGCCAGGCGGCAGGGGGCCCATAGAGGCGGCGGCCATGGGCATAGAAGTGAGGCCAAACGACCTCGCGATAAGGTGCAACATAATAACGGGGAGGGGGGGGAGGATCGAAGATTACAGCGGCGGGAAGATATCGAATGAGGAAGCGAAAATATTGATCGGGGAGGCTAACAGGAATTTCGGAAAAGAAGGTGTGGAGTTCTTCCCGGGCATAAGCTACAGGAACCTCCTGGTCTTAAGGGACTGCAACTTAAAACCCGGCGACCTCATATTCGAAGCCCCGCATGACCACATGGGGGAGCCCTTTGAGGGTCTCCTGGTCAAGGGGACGGCCAGGGGAAGACCGATAGCTGACATGCTCAACGAGTTTATACTGCGGTCGGGCGATATACTCGATAATAACGCTGTCAACGTCAAAAGGGTAGAGGAAGGAAAAGCCCCGGCCAACAGGCTCTGGTTCTGGGGGGCAGGAAAACCCGTCACAATGCCCACCCTAAAGGAGCGTTTCGGACTTTCAGGGGTAGTGGTATCCGGGGTCGATCTGGTAAAGGGGCTAGGCGCACTAGCAGGTCTGGAGATAGCGGATGTACCGGGAGCAACAGGCTATCTTGACACCGACTATGAAGGCAAGGCCGATGCGGCCCTGGGGGCGCTTAAGGAGAAGGACCTGGCATTCATCCACGTGGAGGCCCCGGATGAGGCCGGACATGAGGCATTAATAGAGGAAAAGATCAAGGCCATAGAGAACATCGACAAAAGGCTCCTGGATAGGATCATTAAGGGGCTCAGGGAGGAAGAGCACAAGATCGCTTTATTGCCGGACCACCCCACTCCCATAAAGATCAGGACCCATGCTTCTGACCCCGTCCCGTTCGTTATTTTTTCTTCTGGGGATGGAAAGGATAATGTAGAAAAATTCGACGAGGACTCCGTCAAAAACGGGGCATACGGCCTGAAAGAAGGGCCGGAACTGATAAACCTTTTGATAAACCATGGACCTCACTAACTGGATGGATGGGGAGGCTGCCCAGAAGCCGCCTGAGGAAAAGCCCACGAAAAAAGATGATCTGCCCTGGTCAGAGAGATACAGGCCCCAGACCCTGGACGAGATAGTCGGGAACCCGACGGCTGTTGCGGAGGTTAGGGGATGGGCCGATGGGTGGGTTGAAGGCAAGCCAAAGAACAAAGCCCTTTTGTTGTACGGCAATGTGGGCACCGGGAAGACATCGCTTGCTTACGCCTTGGCAAAAGACTATGACTGGGGGGTCTTGGAAATGAACGCCTCCGACAAAAGGACGAAGGAGGTAGTAGAGAACATAGCGGGCTTGAGCTCCCAGACGGAAAGCCTGAGCAGCAAGCGCAAACTTATCCTTATAGAGGAAGTGGAGGGACTGAGCGGCGTGCACGAGAGGGGCGCCGCAAAAGCCATAGGGGACGTCATAAAAGGGACTAGAAGCCCGATTATGATAACGGCAAACGACATAAAGGGCGCCAAGATAGGTGATGTCACAAGGGTGTGCGCGAAGATAGCACTCAAGAAGATATCTTCCATGCCTATGGTCAAATACTTGGCCTCGATACTGGAGAAGGAGGGGATAACGGTCGAAGATGCCTCCATATTACAGAAAATCGCGGAGAACTCCGACGGAGACCTGCGGTCGGCAGTGAACGATTTGCAAGCACTAGCACAGGGGGAGAAGACCCTGAAAAAGGAAAGCGTCTTCCTGGAGCAGAGGGACAGGTCCATAGACGTCTTCAAGGCCTTGCAAAAGATCTTCAAGTGCACTGACTACAAGGAGTGCAGGAGAGTCCTGTGGGAGCTTGATGAAGAGCCGAGGAACGTCGTGCTCTGGCTGGATGAGAACATACCCGTAGAGTACATGGGGGCCAGCGAGAGGGGGAAGGCCTATAACCAGCTGTCAAGGGCGGATGTCTTCCTCGGGAGGGTGACAAACAGGCAATACTGGGGGTTCCTGAGGTATGTCAACGACCTGATGACCGTGGGTGTATCGTCTGCCAAGGAGAGGCCAAACTACGGTTTTTCTAAATACAAGTTCCCATCCCTTATATGGAAGATGGGGAGCACCAGGGGCAAAAGGGCAAGCGAGAACGCCATAGCAGCCAAGATGTCGCCCGTTGTCCATTCCTCCAGGCACCGGATAATAACCCAATACCTCCCGATAGTCAAGAGGGCCATAGCCAAAAGGGGTGACGCGGGCATGGACATGTTGGACTGTTTCGGTCTGTCCCCAGAGGAACTTGGATACTTCTCCGGGTAGGGAAGTCAGGGTTTTTATAGATGTGCCCTTTAATCTACCGGTCCATAGTACATGACTTGTTTTTGAAATCTTGCAGGTGGTGAAAAATGGCATTTGACATAAACTCGATATTTGAAAACGCCTTCGTACTGAGCGTTGATGTGGCTATCTTCGTTCTGATTATCCTAGTCGGGATTTTGCTAGGGTACCTCATAGGCTCCATAATGTCCGCCTTGATAAGGAAGATATTGAACATAAGGGAGCTGAAGGAGCAGATAGCGGGGAGCGAGATACTCTCCCTGGTCTTCTGGAGCAGGCTGACCACAGGCATCGGGGTGTATGTGAAATGGCTCTTCGTATCCCTAGTGCTGACCACTATAGTCGCCAACTCTTGCGGTGACATATGTACCGAACAAGGGAAAAGGCTCATCGAGAGCGGCGGGGCGACTGTAGAGAGCCTGGCTGCAGGCAACATAGAGCTATGGTCCAATACTCTAAACCGCTACACTGAGACCTTCCAGAACGTGATGGTCGGGTTGGGGGTCTTCCTTCTGTTTGCCCTGGTGGGCATAATAATAGGGGCGATAGTCTACAAGATAGTCAAGGCCGCCCTGGAGAGCATCAGGGTCGAGGAGAAGATGGCGAAGCACGGGCTGTCCGACGCCCTCGGCGGGTTGCAGCTCACAAAGGTCATCGCCGGGATATTCATGGTGTATGTGGTCATAATATTCCTGGCCACAGGCATCGATGCCGTGGCAAAGCCGATAGGCCAGCAGGAGAACACCCTGGTCCTCATGTTCAACAACCCGGACGAAAAGCCCAATTCTTTGGTTGAGCTCTACCCGGACTTCGTGCTAGGCGGCTTCATACTGATAGCTGGCGCCATTGTGGGTGACTTCGTCCAGGAGAAGGTCAAAAAGAGCAAGAGCACCCTGGCGACAGACACTGTGGCCTGGATGATACAGGTTATGATAATATTCTTCGCCGTGGTCATAGCACTGCCGCACTTCCAGATAGAGAAGAACGTGGACATACTGACCGACTCGTTCAAGATAGTGGTTGCGGGCATCAGCCTTGGTCTGGCCATCGCGATGGGCCTGGGGCTAAAGGAGATGTTCGCGCAGATCGGGAAGAAGGTCGAAAAAAGGATCTAAGCCTTCTGTTCTTCGGCTAGATCAGTCGCCCTATCAGGCCCCTTCTTTTCTTTTTCTGCTTAATTTGCATACTAGGCGGGGCATAAGGACTGGCACTGGAACTCTGGGGAGTGGATGGTTTGTATTGCCCCGGAACCGGTGGTTTCGCATGCTTATGCTTCCCCGGCTTCTTCAGCTTGCCGAAGTATTCCGCCCTCTTGAACCAGAATTTGCTGAAGACCCATCCAAAGATTAGTAGGATTATGACCCAGAACTCCAGGTTGTTCTGGCCCTGCAGCCCCCGGATGGCATCATTCCGCTCCCCGAGGGTCTTGTTGAGTTCGAGGTCCCTGGCATTGCAGGCGTCCAGCTCCGAGCTTTTGCTGTCTATCTGGTCCCTCAGGGCCTCGTAATCGGCGCGCGCGGGGAGGTATGTCTCGTTCCAGTAGGCCGCCAGGGCAGTCCTGTAATCGGATACTGCCTCCTCGAGATTAAGCTGTATCACCTCGGAGGCCGTGCACCTCTCTTGTATCAGCGTGTCAAGATAGGAAAGGTTGTTGATTATGCCTGTCTGGCACTCATAGAGCTGCTCCATGGCGTTATTCAATGACTCCGAGCAGTTGGAAAGGGAATCCGAGAGGTTGACCCAGCTGCAGTTTATGAACTCGTTCAAATCATACTCGCAGCCCTCTGTACAGTTCTCGCGCCCATGGCCGTCGATCTCGACCCATATCGTGCTGCAGGAACAGAAACTGGTGTTGTAGTACAGATTGACAGCCAGTTCCCGCTCTAGGTAAAAAGAACTCGCGTTTGTAGTGAGCCCGAAAACGGCCAGTGCCGCTATTAAAAGTAGTTTTTTGTCCATACAACCATGACTCTTTTTTAGATTAATGCCGCTCTAAATAAAAGTACAAAGTGATCCTGCACAACCTAGAGCTGGAGGCGTTTTGCCATGAGACGGAGGACGAGGGGGGGGTATTAAAGGCGATGCTGAACCTCCTCCCCCCGGAAATCAGGGCTAGAGAGAACCTTCCTGTGACGAAGGATGCCACAATAGGTACCTATGGTAACCAGATACTGGTGATGAGGATGGACTTCAAAAGGCAGGGGGATATAAACGGTATCCTGAAGTTCATATGGGGGCATCTCAGGGAGGAGTATTCGAAGGGCATCTCACAAAACTTGGATGAGAGGATTGACGACTCCTGCAACTTTTGCATAAGGTTCGGGAAACAAGAGGCTTACAGGGGCCTGTTGAAACCTGGAAGCAGCGACAGCATCCAGCTCAGGGGCAAGGTGGCCGCCTTCCCCGCCAACAGGGAGAACGCCATTAGCATAATCGGCCGGGCATGGCCGTCTAAAACATAAGGTTCCCGGGACCTAATGCTTTTAAGGAGTGAGCAATAATTTAGTGGATAAAAAATGGACAGAGTGCCTACTGGGATAAAGGGATTGGATGAGATTCTTGATGGCGGATTCATGAGGAACTCGAGCATATTGCTGTGCGGGGCCCCCGGCTCCGGCAAAACGAACCTCGGTCTCAATTTCCTGTACAAAGGGGCTGCAGAATACGGAGAGAAGGGGTTATACCTGACATTGGAGCTGCCGATAGAGGAGATAGTAAAGAACGCCGTCATCGTCTACCCGAAATGGGACTGGGACTCGACCCTGAACAAGGACATATTCATAAAGAAAGTGTCCAGGGAGGACATAGGCACATTGCCCACGGTCATCAGGGATAGCGTCCATGACCTGGGCGTAAAAAGGATCGTGATAGACAGCATAACCATGCTCTCACTCTTCACAAAGGACGAGGCTGACTTCAGGGACAGTCTGTTCAAGCTCTTGGACTTCATAAGGTCCCTGGAGTGCACTGCCCTCATAGCGGCCGAGAAACCCTACTCTGACAGGGATAGGGTGGAATTCAGCATAGAGGAGTTCGTCTGCGACGGCGTCATAATACTGTATTCCATACCCAAGGGAGAGCTCAGGTACAAGGCCATGGAGGTCCTCAAGATGAGGAGCATCAACCACCAGACAAAACTCTGCCCGTTTGAGATAGGGCCGGACGGCATAACCGTCTATCCTGTGGAAAGCCTTTTCTGGCTTGACTCAGAAAGAAAGAAGAAATCTAAATAGGTAGTTCTTAGCCATGGAGGTAAAATCTGCTCTAGTTCTTGCTGCAGGGGAAGGCACACGGATGCACCCCCTGACATTGACGAAGCCGAAGCCGCTCCTGCCTGTAGGCGGGAAGCCGTTGATACAATGGACGATAGATGCCCTGAAGAAGTCTAAGATAAAGGATATCTTCCTCCTGGTCGGCAGGGATGAGAACACGATCAGGAACGTCTTTGGCGACGAGGTCTCTTACATAAAGCAGGAGAAGCCCGAGGGCACGGCCCATGCAATCGGCATGGCCGACGGAGTCATAAAGGATCCTTTTGTCTGTATCAACGGAGATGTGGTGGTCGAGGAGACTTTGTTCCCTGAGCTGGCCAAGTACTATGAGGAGAAAAAGGTTAATATAATAACAGTGACGGAGTCACAAAATCCTGCAGACTACGGCGTGGTGGAGGTGGACAAGGACATGCGCGTCACCAAGCTGCTGGAAAAGCCGAAGCTGCCCTCAAGCAACCTGATAAACGCCGGCGTGTACGTGTTCACCCCGGATATATTCAGCCTGGTCAAAAAGACGAAAAAATCGCAGAGGGGGGAGTACGAGATAACGGATACACTAATATTGAGCGAGGCTTTCGCACACAGGTACATGGGGTTCTGGATGGACATAGGCAAACCCTGGGACCTGCTCCTTGCGAACGAATTTTTCGTCAGGGAAAACAAGGGCGTGAACAAGGGGAAGGTCGAGGATTTCACAGTGGTAAAGGGCAACGTCAGCGTGGGGGAGGGGACTGAGATAAGGTCCGGCGCATACATAGAAGGCCCCTGCCAGATCGGGAAGGATTGCAGGATAGGGCCGAACTGCTACATAAGGGCTTTCACCACCCTGGGGGACAATGTCCATATCGGGAACGGTGTGGAGATAAAGAA
>JAFGQM010000120.1 GCA_016935655.1 Candidatus Altarchaeota archaeon
CCTCTTCTTCATGCCGCCGTGTAGCAGGACGGCAAAATCCCCGATCTCTTGGGGGATCTCGTGGCCGATTATCAGGATGGAGGTCACCAGACCCAACTGAATGTTTGTCAGAAAAGCGGCGGCTATCACCAAGCCGTCGATGAAGTTGTGGATGCCATCGCCGAATAGTATGAGGTAGCTATACCCATGAACTTTGCAGTCCGAGTCGTGGCAGTGATGCCAGTGCAAAAGCCTCTCAACCAGGAAAAAAATGGAAAACCCGGCAATGAACAAAAGAAGCGCTGTATCGACCTCCAAAGCCTCAAGGGATTTGGCCAAGAGGTGCAAAAGCCCTCCACCGATCATTGTGCCGGCGGCAAAGGCAACGAGAATGCCGATTATCTTCTTTAGGGTCCTTTCACTAACCATAATGGTGAACATCCCTACAAGCGCGACCAGACCGTCAATAAAGGTCACGGCCAAAATCCACAAGAGAGTTTCCATCCCTGCCACCATAGCTTCTCCTAAGTTTAAGTTTTGATTGCCTTGAGTTTTGATTCAATGCTCAGATTCTTGTCCCTTCGCTCATCGATTTTCAGTGTGGTCACCACCCGCACAGCACCAGCCCTGAAAACCGCCTCATGCGCCATCTTGACTGCTTCAAGGAGGTCATCCATGTCATCCGCCTCCAGTACGGTCCCCATGGCGCCAAGCTCGACCCTTACATTGCCCGACTTCAGCTGCCTGATAGCCTCTTTTACATATTTGCTCACGCTAGGACCCACTCCAAGCGGTACTACACTCAACTCAGCTACGATCTTTTTTTCCTTTGCCATATCTCCATCACCTCCTCTGACGGGCTTTCAAGAACATAGGGGTATGTTTCAACGTAGGTCAACTGCAATTCCCTCAGCAGGACCTCTGTGGTCTTAGGATTTCTCTTTGAATTCATCAGCCCGACCCATACACTATCCTTGGGGCCCACGAATATGGAAACCCAGACTCCCCCTATGATGAATCCTGTCGGCTTCCCGTTGCCACTGCCCGTCTCATCCACCGATACCACACCCTCGGTCTCCATCCCGCTTATTCTCTGAAGGAAGGCTTCCTTTCTCAAGCGAGATTCGTATGTTTGCATCTTATGTTATATCTCTCATCCTTTCAAATACGTCCCTAATCTCGGAGGCCACCACGGAACCGCTTTCCAAGATGGGGACCAGATTTGATAGGGCGAGAAAAACCCCCCTGTCAAACGAGAGCTTGCCCAACAGGGCTTCGCCGGCCCATTTCTCTATGTCACCGCTTAGCCTCCTGTTCATGTCCCACTTATTGATTATCAGACCATATGGGGTCCTGAAATGCCTGACCACCTCCAAGACCCTTTTCAAATCCGAGAAACCCGATGGTGTCGGCTCTGTTACTAGGACTGCATAGTCCACACCTGTCAGGGAGGCTATCACCGGGCAGCCTATCCCGGCCGCAGAGTCGAGGACTGCAACATCGTAAGTAAACCTGTCAAGCCGCCCCTTCATATCTGCTATTATCTTGCCAGAGCATGTCTCCCCAGGTTTCAGTAGCCCGGTCAAAAGAGGGAACCCGAATCTGGTCTCAGTTACTCCCAAGGAGCCGTTTTCGACGGGCCTCATCTCTATCGCCCTTTCAGGACAAAAATACGCGCATGCGCCACAGCCCTCGCAGAGGTATGTCAAAATCTCGGGTCTCCCGTTGAACCTCACGGCTCCGAACCTGCAGACTTCAGCGCATCTGCCACAGCCGGAACATTTCTCATAGTCTATGAAGGCCTTTTCAGACGTGGATATCGGCTCATCCAATCTCGGCTCCCCCATCCCCAGCCAGATGCCGAGGTCGGGCGCATCGACATCGCAGTCCACTGCGACTACTTTTTTTTCATTTGCGTAAAGCATGGCCAAGGCCGAGGCCACCATAGACTTGCCTACCCCCCCTTTCCCCGAAGCAACGGCTATTTTCATCTTATACCTCAAGAATCGTCCCGCTCCTTATCCTCGTGACGCTTAGTTTTTTCCCCATCTCCTCGATTGCGTGCTCTCCTGTGCAGTGCCCAGGGTAGATCTCTTCCACTCGCATTCTGCCAAACTCCGAGATTATAGTCTCAAGCCTTTCCTGCCCTGCATTGAGCAGGTGGAAGCCGCCAATAAGCGCATGAATCTTCCCCTCGAACAGGCTCTCCGCGTATTTGGATATATTGAGTATCCCAGCGTGTGCGCAACCGGATACGACAACTAGCCTCTTGCCTATTCTGAAGACCAAGCTGGAGTCATCCGGCATGAAATCTGGTCTGATGACCCCCGACTCATAGTGCCGCCCCACTTCCTCGGGTTTTTCATACAGGCGCGGGACTTCTCCGGTAAAGTAGATGTTTTTGCTTATAGGATATGGCTCCTTTGTCATCAACACCCCCCCGAACAAAGGCGTTAGGTACTCCAAAAGCATCGGACAGCCTATGTCTTTCCCACCGGGATAAAATTTCCCTTCAAAGGCCAAGGGATGGGCAAGCAAGGTAGCCGAAGTGAGGTCTATGGATCTTGAAAGTGAGGGCAGCCCACCGGTGTGGTCATAGTGCCCGTGGCTCAGCACGACAAAGTCTAAATTCTCAATTTCCACCCCCATCTTCTCGGCGTTTTCCAAGAACATGCATGACTGACCAGTATCGAATAGTATCCTCTTCCCGTCGGCTTCCACTAAGGCTGAAAACCCGTGCTCGCACCCCAGCCCGCTCCCAGACGGGGCCGTATCCTCGACCAACACGCTGAGTTTCATTCCAGTCTCATGCCCAAATCACGGACGCTACCATTAGAATAATGTTTCACGATCTCTTCAGAATAGGGGATCCTATAGGTTATCTTAATCCCTAAATCCCTCGCCAGATCATTGATAATACTGTCCTTGCCCACCCCAGCTTTGTTTAGTACAAGCTCTGGCCTTATCCCCAGTCTCCCCAACAGCTGGATTATCAATCTCGAGTCGTGTCCCCCAAGAGGGGTAGGCTCAGTGACCACATAGGCCATTTCAGAGCCTAGAAGGGTATTGATGACGTTGCAGTGGGTCCCCGCCGCTGTGTCGACCAAGACCTGGTCTGCCCCGACCTTTGCGGCCAGCTCCATCGCTCTCGACTTCGCCCCCTTAATCACCGCCATGGAGCTCTCCAGCATTGGCTTTGATTTGCCTGTGACAAGCCAGAGGTTTTCCTTGACCTTTGTAACGTAGGAGGCCCCGCAGCGCTCAGTCTTCAAACCTATGGCGCCTTCAGGACACAACCCCCAGCATAGGCCACAGCTCGTGCAGAGTTCCGAAACAAGCTGCGGGACGCCGCCCTTTATCTGGTAGAGTGCATTGAATCTACAATTTTTGACGCAAAGGCCACATCTGCTGCACTTGGCTTCATCTATGGCTGGGTAATCAAGATATACAGGCTTTTCATCCTCCAACTTGCAGCCTAGTATGAGGTGGTCGTTGGGGCACTCCACATCCGCATCGCAAAGGACAACCGCCCCGCCCTCATCCAATATCTTGCTCGCCAGCATTATGGAGAATGTGGACTTTCCAGTGCCTCCCTTGCCCCCCGTTATCGCAACCTGCTTTATTAACGGACTAGGACTTTCCACCTTTTGTTTTTTCCTTTCCCTGTTTTTCATCCTCTAGTCTCTCCCTTCCATATCCCATATAGCCCTCATAGACAAACAGGGCCGCTATCAAAACTAAGAATTTCTGGCCCCACTGCGGGAGAAAAAAGGCAAATGAGACGAGCATTATAGGCATGACATATCTCCTGTACCAGCAGCCGGACAACTTTGAGGTGTACCAAAACCAGACTGCGAATATTATAGCAAGGGCCGCTATAATCCATGCGGGATCCAAGGATAGGTAGGTCATCTTGCCCTACCTCCGATGCTCTTCGCATACGTCATCGTCATTGGCTAATTTTAAAAGGCCTTCCCTCCACCGGCTTATCGAATCGGCCACAGTGCCCTGCGCGCCAACATAAACATCCACCCCGAATTCCTTAAACATTGTCAACGCCCTTGGCCCTATATCGCCGCACAGCAGGATTTGAATGCCCATACCGGCCAACAGCTCCGGGGGAGCCTTGGCGCCTCCAAAATGGTTGCTGGTGTTTTCTATGATCTCAAACTCTTCTGTGGTCGTATCCCATATCGTGTAAAACCCGCACCTGCCGAAATGGAGGGCGACCATGGCTTCCCTGCCGCCAGGGCTTTCGCTTGGAATTGCGATCTTCATCTGCGACCACCCCCACCGCGGCCAAAGCCTCCTCTGCCGCCCCCGCCACGGCCAGAACCCCCTCCGCCGAGTCCGCCATAGACGGGACCCGTAGCTGAGTCTATCGGTTTTAGCTCTCCCTTGGCAAATGCGGCTACGGCGTCCCTAACCACTCCTTGCCCCTGGACCATCCTGATCCCTGCCTGGTTCAATATACCAAAGGCGTTGGGGCCAAAGTTCCCCGCTATCACGGCCTCCACTCCCTGATCGGCCAGAAACTGCGCGGTCCTTATCCCGGACCCTCCCCCGGCCGCTGAGAACTCGTTTTGGACTACTTGCACGTTTTTTATATCCGCCCCCTCGACCTCGAGTATGGTGAAGGAAGTGCACCTGCCGAAGTTGGGGAAAACGTTGTCGTCCAGACCGCCTTTATTTGTTGCTACCGCTATTTTCATCCTTGCCTCCTTTTAGCCCTTCCAACCTCCCCTTCGTGTACTTGAGCTCATCCTCCAGAGCCCTGACCCGATCTTCAAGGGCGGTTTTTTCGTCTATGTCACTATACCCAGACCAGGCGGGTTCCCTATTGGCATAGGGCATATTCATGTAGCCCCTCCCCCTGCCGCCTAGACCAAACGCTCTTCTCCCGTAACCTCTCCCACCAAAGCCTCCAAAAGGCCTTGTTATCTCGCCACTCCTCCAAAGCGGCGTACACCATCCCCCGGTACCCCAGGGTCCTGTTCCATCTCCACCTGGCATTTTTTCCACCTTTTTAATTTTGATTTATTAGGGTCTTGTCATTGGTTTCCCGCATTTGGGACAAGTCTTCTGATAGCACGGCATACCCCTATTATGCGGCTCGCTGTAGCCGCAGCTCGTACAAACACAATTCCCTCCGGGGCCATTCCCATAACCCCCCATCCTGCCTCTTCCGACCATTTCGTAAGTACCTCCCTCGATTCGGATAGCCTTCCCGTTTACCAGGGCTTCGGCGATCTTCTTGCGCGCCGATTGGAGCTCCCTCCAGAAGGTCTTTCTTGAGACCCCCATCCTCTCGGCGGCCTCCTCCTGCTCTAGGCCTTCCAAGTCAATGAGCTTTATCGCTTCGGCCTCCTCCATCGTGAGGACGACCGATTCCAGCTCGGCCATAGGAACGCCAGCTGGCTTGAAATAAGTAGCCCCCAACTCTGCGGAAACAGCACGCGCGATTTTTGGCCTTCCACGACCCCTGCCGAACCGTCCTCTCACGACTAGTTTAGAAGTTGCAACTATAAAAATGCGCATATGAGCGAAATTCAAGATCTGGGGGAATTGCGCCTCTAAAGGCCGGAAAATCATGGTTAATCTGATGGCCAGAAAACGAGAAAGTGTTGTTCAGGCAATATATCATAATCCTGTACCAATTTATACCCGGCCCCCTTCAACACCCCGATTATCACCTCCCTTGGGGTCGAATGCCCAAAAAGCCTGCGGAAGCTGAAAAAATTCCCGGTGTGGGGTTCGTACTCTATCACAGCAACCCTCCCACTGGGTCTAAGGAAATCCCTGAGCCTCCTGAAGTAAGTGATACGGTCGGACAGGTGATGATACAGGTTCCGCATAAAGATGAGGTCTAAGCTTCCCTCGGGCAGGGACAAGCCCCCAGTCACAAGGATTGTCTCAATATTCCCCAGCGATCTCTCCTGTGCGAGCGACTTCACGAACTCTAGAAACTCCGGGTTCGTGTCGGCTGCATAGACCCTGCCCCGCTCGCCCACAGCCTCGGCAAAGCGCAGGGCAAAATAGCCACCGCCAGAGCCGATGTCGGCAATCTTCTGCCCTGGCTCTAACTTTAGAATCTTTAGTATTTCATCAGGCCTGCTCTTAGAGGAAGCGGCCTTCTCGTTGAACATCTCCGCCTTAATGGCCATCCTGCGATACTAGTAAAAAAAAGAAAAAGAAGGGGGGCTACCCCTTCGTCATCCCAAGATCCTCCTGGATTGCCTCCAGGTCATTCTCGTGCTCCACTTCCTCCTCCATGATCTTACGGACCATGTTGTAGGTTATGGGGTCGTCCCCACTCCTGACCTTGTCAAGAAGCTTCTTGTAGGTCAAGATAGCGCACTGCTCGCCCTTTA
>JAFGQM010000121.1 GCA_016935655.1 Candidatus Altarchaeota archaeon
ATGGATACTCCTGATTGCCAAGGTCTTCAAGCAATACAGGTCATACATGCTCACGATCGCTTATCTAATCCTGATCTATGTCGTCACAGAGTTCCTCGGCGGCAATGGCACAATAGCCGCCCTGTTCTTCGGCCTAGTGCTCGGGAACTCAAAGAAGCTGACCTCCCTAGTGGGGGAGATCATACTAAGGGAGACTGAAAAAAGGAATATATTGAAACCAAAGAAGGACGGGATAACAGTGGTCTCAAACACGGAGATGTTCTTCTACTCCCAGATTTCCTTCTTCCTTAAGACGTTCTTCTTTGTCTATGTCGGTCTGCTGCTGAACACGTCCGATACGGTTTCTATTGCAATCGGCTTGGGCATAGCCATAGCCATCATGGTGATGCGGTACTCCTCCTTGTTTATAACAAGGGCTTACATGGAATTTGACCGGAGTCTCATCTCCTCGACATTCGCCCGGGGGCTGGCGGCGGCGGTAATCGCGCAGGAGGTGGTCCTAAACAAAATCCCCAATGCGGAGATGATAGCGAATATAACCTACTCGGTCATTGTCTTCACGATAATACTGAGCTCGATAAACATCTTCCTGGTCAGGGGTTTCGCCTATAAGGAGCCGGAAAAGGAGGTTTCACCCACCGCCCCCCAACAGGAATGAACATCGCTTCTTGGTGCTCCTGATTCTGCTGGCAGTATAACGGTTAGGTGGCCCGTATCCTCGAGATCGCCATCCCGGTCTTCGCCAGATTCGTGGGTGTGGCAGACAACTAGATTAGGTTGTTTACCAGGGATTCCGTTATAAGATAGATTATGTAGAAGAACAGGAGATAAAGGCCCTCTTTCTTTGTCAGTATCTTGCCGGAGGTGATGAACAGAACGGCCATCAGGCCCGCCAAGAACATGGCGAATCCGGTCACATATATCAAAAGTGGCTGGAAGGAGAAGGGGCTTATTATTATCGTGGCGCCCAGGATTATAGTGGCGTCTGTTATCACTGTGCCCAGGATATCCCCGAGGGCCATCTCATCGTGTTTAGTCCTTACTGCCCGTAGGGAGAACATAAGTTCTGGCATGCAGCTCCCTATGGAGATCATTACCAACCCGACCAGCATCGGCGGTATCTGGATATCCTCTGCGAAATGGACGCCGAACTTGACGGTGTAACTCGCACTTATCAGCAAGGCGGCCAGGCTTATGACTAGCAGGACCAGGTTTTTCATGAGGGTGGACCTGTCCCTGTGGTTGTACACCCTTCTGAACATCTTGCTCTCTATGGACAGGGTAAGGAAAAAGAACACGCCTGCCGCCACGAGGAGGACGCCGTCGAGCCTGGAGAATCGACCGTCCAGCCCCAGCATGACTGGGAACAACAGCAAGAGCAGGTACCTGTAATCCTCCTTGAGTATCTCGCTCTTCACCCTGACGCCTTTGAGGGAGAATAATGCGACTAAGCCGAGGACCAAGGTGAGGTCTGTGATATTCGACCCAAGTAGGGTTCCCATGCCAAACTCCGGTACGCCCTCCAAGGCTGAGACTATGGCAACAGTCATCTCCGGGAAGGTGGATATGACCGCCACTATGAAGAAGCTGACCACGAACTCCGAGAGGTGGAAGAACTTCGCCAGCTTGGCGGAATAGCGCATGGCGTACGTCGCACTCCTGACTAGGAAGAAGAGCGAGGTTATGAACAGTATAAAATTCACGAGGGCCATTTTCAGTTATTGGGTCTTAAGATTTTGTTTCTCTTGCTATAAAAAGCCGTTATGTGGTCTCCAGACGATTTTTATCTTGGATTCTTATAAACTGATTATAGATTCACAAAGATGCGAAGGAAGATTCTGTTTTTGGCCCTTTTTTTGATTCTGTTGCCGAGGGTGCTGGCGCAGTCGGAATCTGGGATTTATGGGGCGCAGACTGTACCTATAGAGATACTTATATTATCCGATATAGGGTTCATCATATTCGCGGCCACGATACTCTCGTATATCGCAACCTTATTGAAGCAGCCACTTATACCCGCATATATCATAGCAGGTGTTATCCTCGGCCCTATAGGGACAAAAATCTTCTTTGGGACTCCGCTCATATACGAGCAGGACCTGATAATAGGCCTCTCACAGCTTGGCATATCCTTCCTGCTTTTCAGGGTAGGCATGGAGCTCGATTTCTCGAGACTGAAGGAGGTTGGCGTCAACTCGGTGATAATAGGCATCGTGCAGGTATTCCTCATATTCTGGCTGGGTTTCGGCGCTGCCGAACTATTGGGTTTCTCAAACACGGACGCGATCTACATAGGCCTTATATTGACCTTCAGCAGCACAATGATAGTCGTAAAGCTGCTCTCAGAGAGGGATGAGATAGGCACCCTCCACGGCCGGATAATCCTGGGGATACTGATAATACAGGACATAGCAGCGATCATGGCCCTGTCGCTCTTAGGCAATGTGGACGGCAGCTCCACAGCCTTCCTGTTAGAAGCTCTTGTCAAGGGCATAGGTCTTTTCTCATTCGCGGTATTACTGAGCAAGTATGCGACCCCCCATCTCCTGAAGGTTATCTCAAAGCCGAAGCATGTAGAATTGGTCTTTCTTACTTCGATCTCCTTCGTCTTCATGTTCAGCTTCACCTCCTATCTGCTGGGGTTTTCCCCGGCCATAGGCGGTTTCCTTGCAGGCCTGAGTCTTGCGGTATTCCCCTATAACATAGAGATAGTCAACAGGATAACGCCCATACGGGACTTCTTCTCCATTTTGTTCTTTGCGTCATTGGGCATGCAGATGGTGATCCAGGACTTAAACCAGGTCTTGTCCCTCTTGCTCCCGATAACGATTTTTATGATTATAGTGGTCCTACTAAAACCGGCGATAATAATCCTCACATCATTGTTTTTGGGCTATGAGAGGAGGACCGCCTTCATGTCCGGCTTCGTACTCGGCCAGGTCTCCGAGTTCGCCCTGATAATGGTGATACCCCTGGGCATGAGCTCCCCGCTGTTCACAATCACTATGGTCACCGCCATACTGACCATGTCCATGACGTCATATTTCGTAAGGTTCAAGGGCCGTGTCTACCGGCGTTTGTCGAACATCCTTGCGAAAATCGAGCACATAGGCCCTGTGCAAAAGAAGTTCAGGAAGGCCAGCCGGTCGCAGGGGCCGACAGAGATGGAGGGCCACATAATAGTGCTAGGCGCGCATATAGTGGGGACGCAGGTGATAGAAGGCCTATCCAAGCTGAAGAAGAAGTTCGTGGTAGTCGACAACGATCCTGAAATCTTCAAAAGACTCATCAGGTCTGGAATCAACGGCATCTACGGCTCCGCCCAGAACCCGAGCGTGCTCAAGAGGGCGGGGCTGAAGGGGTGCAAGATAGTGATATCGACCATACCCGAGGACGACTTCAATTTTTTCATACTGGAGTACACGAGAAGGCTAAACCCGAGCGCGGTCGTAATCGTAACGGCGAAGAAGATAAACGATGCGATAGGGTTGTATGAAAAGGGGGCGGACTATGTGATATACTCGAAATTCTTCTGGGCAAAGGAGCTGAGCAAGCATCTGGAGGCTGCATTGGAAAAGGGCCGGGAATACATAAACAAGAGGGGAGTGTATGAGGCAGGGATGTTAAGGATGAGGAAGAAGCAGGATTATATGAAGGAATTCTCGATGCCGATGGAGGAATTAGAAGAGGATGGTTAGGGGGCGGTTCAATTGCCCTCATCGAATATAAACAACTCGTCAATTCTTGTGTCCAGGACCTTGGCTATGTCGTGGGCCAGTTGTAAGGAGGGGTTGTATTTCCCCTTCTCCAAGAAGAGTATCGTCTCCCTCCGGACGCCTACTCTCTTGGCCAAATCCTCCTGCGTCAAGTCGTATCTTGCGCGCAATTCCTTTATCCGAGTCCTCATACCTTCCCCTCCCTGCCGTAGTATTTGTATGATGCCAGATACAACATCAATAATGCGCATGTCGAGAAAAGCAGGGTGTACGCGGCTTGCTCATAGTCCGCTCCTGCGTTGCTCGTCGCTAGCAAAACTACCCCTATGGTAGGTATTGCCGTCATGAAGACCCTTAGGGTGAGCGCAGAAGCTTTCTCGCTTATCTTGTATACTCTCTCGTCCTCGAGTACCTCGTCCACCCTTTTCTTCATAAGGCATATCAGGGCCGTGCCTGCGGCTATCGCTATTAGTGGGATCAAGAAATTGCCACTCTTTATGGATTCTCCTATTACTACCCCCATAACTATGATTAAAACTATTCCAAGGAATGTAAATTGCTTTCTTTTCATCTTTCGCCCCTCCTGCTAAGGTAGAACCAGATGCCCATGAAGAGCACAGCACCGAAGGCTATTATCGCTACGAGGTAATGCCTCGTTATAAGAGTGGGCCAGCCGTTCTCCACAGCCTCATCGCTGTACCACGAGAGCCCTAGGGCAAACCATATCATTGCCACAAAGGTGTAATAACCCGCGCGCTCCTTGAACCTTTTTGACATCTCGTCCTCTCTGGGAGCGCCCTTCCTTATTGTATCCATCTCCCGTTTTAGGAACCAGACCAAAAGCACCATTATGATTACGAATATAGCCAGCATTGGAAGGGCTTCTATTATGTCACCTTTCGAGAACATAGTGCCAAAGAGAAGCAGAAAGCTCACTACAACCACTGCCGCGATCATAATCGCAATCCCAGCATTTGTCTTATCCGAACAAGGTTTCATTTTGTGCACCTCCTCACATAGCGAACACGAGCAAACCGGCCACGAACGCCGCCAAGCCCAAAGCCACGAGTATCTTGAGCCACTTCTTATCCCGGGGGGTAGGTTCCTTCTTGGTACTAAGCAAAGGCACCAGGAGTATGATGAACCAGATAGGCACAAAGGTTACTATATCGCTACCATCCTCTTCAAAAACAAAAAGCAATACAGATAGGGTAATCGCCAATATGGCTATAACCAAAACGGCTATGGCGAGCCTCTGATTGGTCGTCAGATTGTTGTTCATTTTTAACTTTTTATTATTTAATTCTAACTAAATGTTATATATTTACAACATTATTCTTAAAAAGCTTTTCGGTTTTGAATCAAGGATTCAAGGACTCACGAGGTCGCGATCAGGAAAGAAACCAATACCAAAACTATTGTCAACCCCACGCCCGCAATAAGGATGAGCCGGAGCTTTCTCTTGTCCTCAGCAGACATCTCCTCCTTCTTCTTTTTGCCGAAGAGGGACACGAATATGGCGGTCCAGAGGGGGATCCAGAAGACTATGAAGAACGGGAAGTCATCGTCATCTGAGCCCTTCTGCCTGGGCCCTCTATCCTGGGCAAGGGATAACACCAGGACTGCGATCAGCAGGATCACCAGGCCTATTATGCATAATATCACAAGCTTGGTTTTCTTGGTCTTTTCAGGGCCCTTGACCTTCCTGATGGCCAATACTCCCGCCAGCGCGCCGACTATGGCTATGACGACCACTGAAATAAACACCCAGGGAACAACGTCGCTCATTTTGTGTTTTTTACGAAAGAATCAATAAAAAACAAACAGGAAGGTTATTCAGTACACAATTTTAATAAAACCAGCCTAAAATATCGGCATGGAAGCTTTGGAGTGCATCAAGACCCGGAGGAGTGTGAGAAGGTACCAAAACAGGGAAGTACCGGAGGAACTGATAAAGATCATACTGGAGGTGGCCATGAGCGCGCCCTCTGCAGGCAACGAGCAGGCGTGGCAGTTCGTGGTCATAACAGACAAGAAGGTGTTGTCGGAAGTCTCGGTCGTGAGCCCCTACGCGCCGATGGCGAGGGACGCGGGAGCGGGCATCCTGGTCTGCGGGGACACGAACCTGGAGAAATACGAGGGGTTCTGGGTCCAGGACTGCTCGGCTGCTACCCAAAACCTGCTGCTTGCCGCCCATGCTTTAGGGTTGGGGGCGGTCTGGACGGGTGTCTATCCCATGGAGGACCGGGTGGAGGGCTTCAAAAAATTGTTGAAGATCCCGAAAGATGTGATACCCTTCGCGTTCGTTCCCATAGGCTATCCTGCCCAGAAGCCGAAGGCCGACGGCAGGTTCAAGGAGGACAGGGTGCACCACGACGGATGGTAGTGAAAAGCCTCAAAAACCCTCCTTTTGCCTAACGGAACCATTCGGGACCTTTAAGGCAGACTGTTTCTCCAAAGGTTTTAGTATCGTTCCACACCTTATATTACCGCAAATTCTAAATTTCACGAAAAAATGAAACAGATTATGGTGATCGCCTTGGTGGCGATAGTTGTAGTAGTAGCGATTGCGGCGGTCCTTCTGATGCAGAACAACGGCAGCACGGGACCGTTGGGTGGCGACAGGGATGCGCATGGATGTATTCCGTCCGCGGGGTATACCTGGTGTGAGGCGAAGCAGAAATGCCTGAGGGAATGGGAGGAACCGTGCGAGGAAACCTCGACTATAAAAAGCTTCGAGGAGTGCGTGGCCGCGGGCAACCCGGTCATGGAGAGCTACCCGAGGCAGTGCAGGGCCGATGGGCAGACCTTCACCGAGGAGGTGGAAGAGCCGATCGTGGGCGGGGACAAGGACGAGCATGGGTGCATAGGCTCGGCCGGCTACACCTGGTGCGAGGCCCTTGAGAAATGTGTCAGGGACTGGGAGGAGCCGTGCGGCCCTACTGAATGCGCTGGAATGAGTTTTTCTGAGGCCATGCAGATAGCCGGCGAGAGCGAGTGTGCAGAGGACATAACCTTCGACAGGACGTGCAACGAGGGGACAAAGACATGGTGGATAGAATTAAAGACCGAAAGAGAAGGATGCAATCCTGCTTGCGTAGTCAACACCGAGACCAAACAGGCGGAGATAAACTGGAGGTGCACTGGCGCGATAATGCCTGTGGATTGTGTCCCTGATCCAAACAAGGCTTGTACACTCGAATATGCGCCTGTTTGTGGCAGCGATGGCATCACCTATGGCAACAGGTGCCAAGCCGATGCCGCATGCGCTGAGGTAATGTATGAGGGCGAGTGCTAGTATTCCTTAGAACAGGGCTGCGAAAGCAGCTCTTTTTATTTTTATGAAAATCTTAGGCTGAACTATGCCAGACCCAGGTAGTGCAACCCCAAGCCTATTGAGAACACTATTCCGATGAAGAATCCTACCAGGATCTCGAAGGGGCTGTAGTCGAGCTTGGCCTTGACGACTGTTATGGATGTTATTGTCAGCAGAATGAACCCCACAGAAAGGCCTCCCGCCATTCCCAGAAAGGACATGAGTGCTAACGAAAGCGCACCTATCACCATACCGGCGGCAACACTTTTGGATACGAAAGCATTCTCCATGGATATTCTAACGCAAGTTGGATAAAAAATCGGAAGGTACTAAAAGGCGGCTCCTTTCAAAGTTACAATACGCTGTTGATTTTTTGGAATCTTGTTTTCGCCTCTGGTTCGAGTGTTTTGAAATGGGGGCCGTATAAAGAGTGGGTGTATCAGCGCCGCCCGCTGCGACTCCTTCTGTCCAGCTTGCCCACCCTCCGCCGCGTCGAGCTCCAGAAAACCCTGTCCGTAAGGGGGAAATGCACTACCGCGTACTTGACGCCCGTCGGGCGGTTAAGAAACTCCCCACGTATGCCCCGCTCCTCCCTTGCCATGGCAGGCGGTTTGGGCTCCCCGGTAACCTCCGATAAGTCGGCGATGCTAAGCCCCTTGACCTGTAGGTCTCTTTGGACGCCGGGGTACCGGCCGTCTTTAGGGTCCATCTGCACTATCTCGCGCGCATCTAGTTTAGTCGCCTGCTTGGGGCGCTGTTTTAGGTGTTCGATCCAGTCTGGCTTGATGCTTTTCGAGTCCTTGGACCCCTCGAACTGCCTGAAGACCTTATGGCGCCGCCCCTTTTCTATAGCGGGCTTGGCCAGTATTGCGCCGCGCTCCGGAGACATCGTAACCATCCTGTACTCCAAACCCCGCCTGTCTAAACGACTGCTCCTACGCTTCATACGTCGTGCCATTGCAAGTCCTCCGTTAATTCTGTAGTTAATATGAGAAAAACAATATAAACGCTTTTTGTGCTCGTGTCATAATGGGTGATTGCACCCCTTTATCCAAAAATGTCCTGTAATCCTTTTTATTCAAAAAGCCATAATATCTAAAGAACCTATAGAAGATGAACCCAAAATACGTAATCCTCGGCCTGTTACTATTGATACTGTTACTGCTCCCAACAACCCCCGCTGCCGCACCGGCAGGCTATTTCACACCCAGCCTGGACCGAAGCTGCATGTTCAAGAATTGCATGTGCTACTACCTCCTCTACGAGGATACCGCTACGGACATATGGACCGGCCAGTGCCTCGACTGCGCAACGGATTTGGTCACGCTGGACTGGCCCATGGCGGCGCTTGATTGCAGCATCTGCACTGTCGCCCTTGCGGTAGTCGAGGGAATATGCATCTACGACTCGAGGAATAACGACGACTGGGCGACGGGCGACAACTACTGCAACGGCCAAAACGCCATGATACAGATAGGGTTCATGCTGCAGGACAAGGCCCTTCCGCTCTCCGACGCAGATTTCCTGGGCCAGTACATACGGGACAAGGAGCAGGACGCCATATTCAAGAGACTGAAGGACGATGACGAGATAAACTGCTGGAGCGGTGGTATCAGTATTCCCTTCATCAACATGGAGTTCCCCGGCCACAGCTTGCTCAGTTACGCAGAACCGAGGATAGCCTCCCCGGGGGAGCAGGTGATAGTCAAAACGCGACTCTTCAACAAGGGCTCTGGCGCCGATATGCAGGGGTACAAACTACCCCAGTCGGACATGACGCCGATGGAGTACGCGAGACTCCAGTGGAAGCTCCCGGAAGACTATGTGCTCGACAACGACGATTGCAGGCTCTGGAAGGCGAATGTCACCCACGAGCTCTGGAAGCTCATAAATGAGGGAACGGCACAGCAGGAATGGGTCCTTGTCTTCAGCAACAAGACCGAGGAGAGCTTCGGCGGCCTCTGGCCCAGCCAGTTCAAGGATTACAGGATACCGCTGAGCCTAGAGGAGGGGCGATACATGTATAAGCTCAAAGCCTATATCAACCAGTGGTACAAGGCGGGGGAACTCGAATGGGAGTTCAGCGGCTCACCGCCCACCCACAGGAACGAATGGAGCAACGAGGAGCTCATAGAGGTGATAGTCTCGGATGAGATACCCCCGGACCTCCAGATCACTGAGATGAGGATAACCCCCACGTACCCGATGGAAGGTG
>JAFGQM010000013.1 GCA_016935655.1 Candidatus Altarchaeota archaeon
AAACCCTGTTTTTTCAGATAATCCAATACGAAACTGACCAATGCGAACTCCAGGGTGACGGCCTCGTTCTTGAGATAATAGAAGCGCGCGCCACTGACCTTTGCCGCCCTCTCTATGTCGATCAAGTCAAGGTCCTCGCCGAGCTCTATGTGGTTCTTCGGCTTGAAACTGAACTCCGGGGGCTTGCCCCATGTCTTGATGGTCTCGTTGTCATCCTCGCCCGCCCCTGCAGGCACGGACTCGTGGAGTATGTTGGGCATCTCGAGCATCATCGTGTTTATCTTCTCCCTGATCTTTTCCACTTCCTCCTCGGTCTTCGAGATGCTCTGGCTTATCTTCTTTACTCTTCCAATCCCGGACTCTATGTCCTTGCCCCCCTTCTTCGCAGCAGCTATCTCCTGGTTTATGACATTCCTCTCGTGTTTCAAATCCTCCACCTTCTTCAGGTCCAGCCTCCAGTCCTCGTCCAGTTTCCTTATCTGGTCCACGACTGAGGTGTCCATATCCCTCCTGCTGAGGGACTCCTTCACTACCTGCGGGGTCTCCCTTATCAGCTTGATGTCTATCATTTTTTTGCCATATATTCGTCCAGGAGCTGGATCATGTCATCGAGGACTACTGCGTCGAACTTCTTCTTCTGCCCGTCCACTTCGACGATGGCCTCGATTTTCTTGATCATTTTAGAAGTAGCTCTATCTGATTGACGTCATAATAGAAGTCGGCTGCTATGATCTCCCTCTTCTTATAATAGCGTACCAGTCTTTTGATCTTCGCCTCCACTAGCTGCAGGCCCCTCTTGTTCCCGGTGTCGTGGGGGTTTTTCTCGAGGTGCTTCCTCAGCTTCAGGGCCTTCCGCAGAAGGTTCTCGAAGGTCTCGGGCAGATCGGGTTTCAAGTCGTTCTTTTCCAGGATGGCTGTTATGGTCTGGCCCGTGATGGCCTTCACATCAGGGATGCCATACTGGTCCCTCAGCTGGAGGCCTATCTCCGATGCTGACAAATCCTTCTTCGCCAAGTCCACGATTAGTGATACTATCTCGTCGTTCGAGTACTCAAGCCACTGGTCTACGTTGCTTACATTGGGCTTGACACTCCTACTCTTACCCTTTCTGCGCGCATGCATTCGTGCCATGTCATTCTGTAAAGGGACTGATGCCCCCTTATCCTCCTATTGAAACGGATTCTCGGTCCAGGTTAGCCGGAGCCGGCCTGGCCTAAGAAATAGCGTGGAATATTACAAAGGTCATTTATAAAAACGTTTTTAAGGGGAATTTCATTAGTTTGTTGCTAATCCGCCATGGACCAGAAATTCAAAAGGATGTTTCTTTCCAGCTATAATACCAAAGCTCTTGTTTTTGTACTAGCAGTCGCATTATTTGCCTTCTGGTTCCATGGCTTAGGTGTGTGTTGAGATGGTGGGATAGGACCTTACGATTACTGCGACATTGGCTGCCACACTCTGATAGACTGCGAGACCCACGGAGTGATAAAGGAGGCTTGGTTCATCCCGATAATGATTCTGGTTTCTTATGCGATAGTATTTGCCATATTCTACTTTAAGACTAAATAGGTCGCCCTATTCTGCGCGCAGTTGGCTTTTTCTCGATTTCCCCGTTAGAGAAAACATTATAAAATGCGCCCCAGAAAACCTCCAAACCCGAGGACCCGCCTGTCAGCCCTGGAACCGGGTATTATAAAGGAAAGCATGTGATTTAAAACAGTTATTCTAAGATATCATTATTCTAAGCTCCTATTTGCCTACGATATTGCCATACAACAGACCGGATAGGGTGGTGAACACTATTATCAAAAGTATATAGACAAGCGTCCTCTTGCCGCCCATAAGTTTCCTTATGACCAATATCGTAGGTAGTGAGATTACGGGGTCTGCCAGTAAATACGCGAGCAGCGGGCCCTTCGCCATGCCGAGCCCAAGGAACATCTTCGCCATCGGCACCTCTACAAGAGTGGGGAAGTACATGAAGACGCCGAAGAGGACTGCTGCTAACGTCGGTAGGAGCGTGTTAGTTCCGACATAGGTCCCCAGGAAGTTCTCGGGTATCAAAGCCGTGAGCACGCCTGCTGCAAACACCCCGACGAGTAAGAGCGGGAATATTATCCTAAGGAACATCTTGGTCTCATTCAGCCAGCTGCGTATCTCGTCTTTGGTGAAACATAATTTGAGTTGGACCACGAGGAACGCGATCAGAGCCAGCATGCCACCTGTCTTCACGTCCAAACGTATCCCGGACGCACCGACTATGAGTATTGCAAAAAGTGTTACGAAGAACATGAGCAATTTCTTATAATGGCCCTTGGGTACCTTAACGTGGTCACAAGCCAGCTCCTTCTCTTCCTTTCTTTCCTCCTCCTTGAACAAGCGGCTTATTACGATGCCGATGAGTATAGCGAATGAGACTGACAGGAGTATCCTGAAAAATGCAAAATCCCATCCGATCACGCTGCCGGTGAGGGTTATCGCGAGTATGTTGGTCGCAGGGGCCGTATAGAGGAACGCTATCGCGGGGCCTATGCCAGCTCCCTTCTTCTTTATACCTGCAAAGAGGGGAAGTATCGTGCACGAGCAGACAGCAAGGAACAGCGCAGCGCCGACTGCAAGGGGATATGCCTTGTAGATAGGGACTTTGCAGCCGAGGCGTTTTGTGATTATCTCCTTGGGCAAGAGAGCTGACATTGCACCTGCAATAAAGAAAGCTGGAATTAGACAAGTCAATACATGCGCCCAGAGGTAATCGCCAAGGGCTGCGATTCCAGCTCCAAATGCCTGAAACCATATGTCCGTCATTTTTTGAGTTTTCTTATATCTTCTGGGGACAACACCTTCCCGGAACTAACGACTTTTCCATCAACGACTAATGCAGGTGTCATCATAACACCGGCTTCGAGTATTTTGTCTAGGTCCTCCACTTTCTCCACCTTTGCCCCTGGGAAGGCCTTCTTGGCGTTCTCCAGCAGCTGTTTGCATTTTGGGCATCCCGTCCCAAGAACCTGTATGTTCATTTTAGACTATTCCCAGTTTAAGCGAAAACGAGTATCAAATAATAGCCACCTATCACCAAGAAGATTACCCCCACGGCCTTGCGCATATACGCCTCAGCCTTTTGGACCTTCTTCACCGCAGACGCCAGCTTTGAGACACTCTTTGCGAGGATTATAGAGAGGATTATCACGGGCAGGCCCGTGGCGAAGGCAAAGACCGACGGTATTATTATCGCGTCACCAGCCCGCATCGCTATCGGTATCAGCATCGCGAAGAAGAGGACAGCACTGAACGGGCAGAAGGCAAGGGCGAAGACCGCGCCAAGGAAGAACGCCCCGAGATACCCCTTCTGGGCAAGCTTGGCCTTCAGCGAGTCCATGCGGCCGGAGCTGGGCAGCTTGAGCTTGACTATCTCCAGCATGACCACCCCCGCGAATATCATCAATGGGCCAAGGATTATATCGCCGTACTGCTGGAGCGCCAATGAAATGGAGCGGGTGCTAAGGCCGGCCCAGACTATCAGGACGGCTATTGTAGTATACGTGAACACGCGGCCGAGGGTGTACAAGAAACCGGTTATGAGGGTCGCTTTCGCGCTCTGCATCTTCCTCGAGGTATATGCTATCGCCGCTATGTTGGATGCGAGGGGGCAGGGGCTGATGGCGGTCATAAGGCCGATGAAAAAGGCTGCTATTATGGGGATATTGCTAGTTCCCATAGCTTCCATAAAACCCATAAAGTCCATCTTAGTTTTAATCAAATAATTCTCAAGACTTGGCCCTGTCTTGTATGCCGAGAACAACAAGGTCCTCTTCCGCCTTTATGCCCCTTGTCTCGCCCTGCTTGATGTATATACTCTGGTTTTTTTCCAATGTGAAGGCGCCCCTCCCGTCGGTGAACACGCCCCTTCCACTGAGAACCGTCAGGAGCACCCCGTAGTCTTCAGCATGGGGCTCAAGCTCGAAGCCGGCTTTAAAGTAGATCACAGCTGCGTGAAAGCCCTTTGCGTTCAGGAAATGCCTCTTGATCGGCTTCTCCGGGGAAAACGCAATCTTTTCGTTCAAGTCATATGTTTTCATCTTGCTTCGTTTTTTCCTAGGACATGTCGCCGGCAAGCCGCTTATCGAGAACGCCCTTAAGGTAGCTCAGATAGCCCTTCTCATCGCTAAGCTTGTACCAGACAGTCGTGTCCTCCTCTTTGTGGAATTCACTGCCTACAGTCGTCCCTATCCAAAGGGAAGATCCCGTGGCACCAAACTTGTCAGCGAGCGCGGAGTTCTCGGAAAGGTCATAATTGATATGACCGAACACCAGCCCCCCAGAGGCCATCTCATCTGCAAAATAGGTCTTCACCGTCTTCTCGGCCAGCTGTCCCAAAAGGACGCATGAATAACATTGGTGGTCGCCGTGGAAGTGGTAGACTTCGACCTTTACGCTTGAGGAACTATTATCTAAGCTCTCACAAGAATTTTCAGGGGACCAATCACATGCCTCAACTGAGCTTTGATTGTTCGACCCCCTATCAGAACCCATGGAAGGAGTATTATCTGCAATACCAGCCGTACAACAGGGCCCCATGGTACCAACCCATATAAAAGCTATTATTAAACCGGCAAGTATTGCTATGATGACCATCGTTTGCAGATCCCAACGTTTCTTTTTTCCAGATTTTTTGTTTGGTTCTTTCGGGGCCATCATTTGCAGGTTTTTATGTTCTTTGAAAAATCGATCAGTCTCAGTACCTCAGGGCAGCAGACGCTGTACATAATCTTCGTACCATCGCGGCGGGATTTAAGAATCCGAGCCTCTTTAAGCACCTTCAGATGTTGGGAAACAGTCGGCTGCGCACGCCCTACAGCCGGGGGTATCTCGCAGGCGCACCTCTCCTTATCCCTGAGGAACAACACTATCCTGAGGCGGGTCTCATCCCCCAAGGCACTGAATATTCTTACCGAGTCCATATATCGCTATATTTGGATATACAGATATATAAACCTTTAATCAGTCGTTTTCCTACCCAAAAGAGTCTACCATAAGTGCACGGGTAACTTTTTATCTTCCCTCCGTTTAAGGAAAACCGTTATTGAAATGGCTAAGGATGTACTATTGGGCTTGTTCGTGATTCTGTTGCTACCGACAGTCCTAGCCACCGACTACTACGTGGACAAGTCCGGTATAAGCGGGACTTGCGCAGATGCCAACCCCGGAACTATAATGCAACCCTGGTGCACGATAAACAAGGCCGTCCAGACTGTAAGGGCCGGCGACACCGTTTACATAAGGCAGGGCGTCTATTACGAGTCCCTGACCATGCAGAACTCCGGCGCGCCCGGGAACCCCATAACCTTCAAGGCCTACCCAGGAGACGAGTGCAAGGGCGAGTATGCCGGTTTGAAGAGCGATTGTGGAGTGGTAATCGATGGCTCATATGTATTAAGCGGCACATGGCAGAGGGACGGCGGGGACATTTATTATATTGACGTCCCGGACGGCGTCCTAACCCAAGCGGGCAAGGACTCGGTCTTCGTGGAGGGCGATAGATTCCGGTATGCTACAGAACCGGACCAGGCGACCCCCTACTTCAACTACGGCAACTACAACATTGCCCAGAGCATGACCGAGTCCAGCGTCTACGACCCGGTAAACCTTAACCAAGCCAACGGGTTCTGGACGGGAGGTTACGTGAAATTCAGGTTCACGGACAGCTCGCACCGCATAAGGGAGATCACAGGTTTCACCTCGAACACGCTCTCGTTCGACCCGCTTGACATCGATATAGGCAATTTACATGACGGGAAGTACACTTACATCATGATAAACCACCTGTCCTTATTAGACCAGCCGGGCGAGTTCTACATAGACTACAAATCCAGCCCCAAGAGGCTTTATCTTATAACTCTGGACCGGCAGTCGCCGCAGGGGCAAGTAGTCTCCATAAACCACAGGTCTAAGGGTATCTACATGAACTATAAGAGTTATATAAGAATAGAGGGCCTTGAGATCAGGAAACACCGGGGTGGCGCGATAGACATCCAAGATTACTACCACAGCGACATAGACGGCATAGATGTAGTGAACAACTACATACATGACAACGGCAACCCGGAGGGGATATTCTACGAGGGCGGCGACGGCGTGGCGGCTCAGAACGTCAGGGGCCTCCTGGTGGAGAACAACGAGTTCTTCAGGAACTCCATCAGCGCCATAGTCTTCGGGGG
>JAFGQM010000122.1 GCA_016935655.1 Candidatus Altarchaeota archaeon
ACAGGGGCGATATTCTACTTTTCAAAACGAAAAATTCTTTTGAGACATCCAAAAAATTCAAAAAGGATTATGTCTACCTGGATGAGGATGCCGCCGATCTATTGCTTGAAAGGGGCGTAAAGACTGTCGGCATCGACTACCTTTCCATAGAACGTTTTGGCTCGAAGGACTGCGCGCTCCACAAGAGACTCTTGCCAAAGATTCCGATAATCGAGGGCCTTGTGCTGAAGGACGTTGATGAGGGCGAGTACCTTTTGTGCTGCCTGCCTTTGAAGGTCAAGGGAGCCGAGGCAGCCCCAGCCAGGGCGATACTTTTAAAAAGATAGGCTTTTTAACACTAAACCCGTAAATAACACTTTCTAAAAATGCTGAAAAATGAACATTGCTGATTTAAAACCGCGAATGGGGAATGTGGAAATCGAGGTTGAAGTGACGGAGATAGGGGAAGTCCGGGAGTTTGAGAAGTACGGCAGGCCCGGAAGGGTCGCCACAGCGATTGTAAAGGACAAGACGGGCGACATCTCCCTGTCCTTGTGGAACGAGCAGATAGACAGGATAAACGTCGGCGACACCTTGAAGATATCCAATGGCTACGTATCGGAGTGGCAGGACAAGCCCCAGCTTACCGCGGGCAAGTTCGGCACGCTTGAGGTTGTCAAAAAGAAGAAATAGGCCAACTGCATCGTAGATGTTTTTGTCCGCGTAATCAATGTTTTTATTTTTTATCCCTTTAACTTAAGGCTCGAGGTTTTGGAATGCCCAAAGAAGCTGACGATCTGTTCAAGGAACTTAGGGAGCACAGCATAGCCGAGTTTTTCCGAAAGAACGCGCAGATGCTCGGCTACAGCGGCAAGATAAAGTCCCTGACCACGGTAGTCCATGAGCTTGTTACCAACTCCCTTGACGCCTGCGAGGAGTCCCATATACCCCCCGACATTCTGGTCAAGATAGAACAGATTGACGAGGAGGCGGTGGTAGTGCATGGAAGGGACAATGGCCCGGGCATACCGAAGAAGCACATCTCAGACGTGTTCGGCAAGATGCTTGCAGGTACTAAATTCCACAGGAACATACAGCTCAGGGGCCAGCAGGGGATAGGTGTGGCCGGTGTCACCATGTTCTCCCAGATGACCACTGGCAAGCCTGTTGAAATCATAACATCAACGAAGAACGAGGCCTGGGACATCGAACTCACCATCGATATAAAGAAGAACAGGGCTGATATAGTAAACCAGCAAAGTATAAGTCCGCCGCCTGAAACGACAGGCACGGAGTTCATAGCAAGGTTCAAGGATGTTCAGTTCTCAACGGGTGACCAGGGCCCATATGAATACCTGAGGAGGACCGCCATCGCCAACCCCCATACGGAGATAACCTATGTCGATCCGTCAGGGGCCAAGATTGTCTTCAACAGGTCGACGGAGGAGATACCAAAACCGCCCAAGGAGATACCCCCACACCCCAAGGGAGTCATAGTCGACGACATCGTGCTTATGTCAAAGGTCAGCAAGTCCCATACTACCAAGGGCATGCTTCAGACCGAGTTCTCGAGGATGAGCTCGCAGAAGGCCGCCGAGGTCCAGCAGCATGTGACATTCGATTTGAACCTGTCCCCGAAGAAGCTTGGCTGGGGAGAGGCCGAGCAGATAATAAAAGCGTTCAAGAAGATGACGTTTTTGGCCCCTGCCACTGATTGTCTCCGCCAGATAGGCGAGGTCAAGATTGAGACCGCCATGAGGAACATACTCGCGCCAGAGTTCCTTGCAATCGTGGAAAGGAAGCCCACAGTATACGGGGGCGGCTATCCCTTCCAGATTGAGGTGGGCGTCGCCTATGGCGGCCATGCGGGCAGGAAGCTCGCCACTGGCGAGAAGAGGTATGAGATCATGAGGTTCGCCAACAGGGCGCCCTTGCTTTTCGATGCCGGCGGCTGCGCGCTGACCAAGGCCGTCCAGACAGTCGACTGGAAAAGATACGGCCTTAAGGACCTAGAGAACCTGCCCGTGACGATATTCGTGAGCCTCATCTCGACGCATATACCCTATATCTCCGCAGGGAAACAGAGTGTGGCTGATATAGAAGAGATAGTGGATGAGATACGCTTCGCCCTGATGGATGTGGGGAGAAAGTTCAACAGGTTCCACTCAAAGAGGCGCAGGGCCGAAGAGCACATGCTCAGGAGGGACAAGCTTTTGAAATATGTGACTGAGATAGCCCCCGCGATAGCCGAGATCACGGGCAAGAAAAAAGACGAAGTGTTAAAAAAATGGGAGAAGCTCGTGGAGGACAATGTCAGCATAGCCGTTGAAGAAGAGCCAGGGGAACCGGAGGAAGAGGAGCCTTCCGATGTCGCGGAGGCGGCCGAAGAGGAGGGTGAAGGCAACGGCGACACTAAGATATCCGATTACATGTGAGAATGAAAAAAGAGGCCATAATAGCCAGGATAACGAAGCTCGGCGAGGAGATCCAGGAAGAGGTAGACAAGGGCCAGAACCCACATATAACCATGCCCGCCAAGGGCCTTGGCAATGTGCAGTTCGACGAGGAGAACCAACTGCTCCAGCTGGGGGACAAGAAGGCCAGGAGGTCCTTTTTGAACATCGCCCATTCCAGGAAGTTCATGCAGACCCTTTTGATAGCCAGCCTCTGCAAAAGGCTTGTAAATGCGGACAAACACGCCTCTATAAGGGAGCTCTACTACCAGCTCAAGCATACCATCGACAAGACCAAGGAGAACACCTTCGAGGACCAGTCCGAGTCGGACCCCATAATAGAGGATTTGGAGCGGCTCCTCGATGTCTTAAGAGAGCAGCTCAATTTAAGCGCGGACAGAAAGGGCTATCTGTATGGGAATATAAAGATAGTCGATGCTGGTGATACCATAAACTGCATGAAGCTGGGCAGGGGCGGTCTGGGCATACCATCAAACGTCGAGGAGATAAAATTCGCTGAGGTCAATGCTGATTTCGTGCTTGTGATAGAGACCGCAGCCATGTATGAGAGGCTGATAGAGGAGCAATTTGCGAAGAAGAATAATGCCATCCTGGTCGCCACCCAGGGCCAAGCCGCCAGGGGCGTCAGGAGGCTTGTCCACAGGATAAACGAGGAGACTAAGCTCCCGATAATCGTCTTCACTGACGGCGACCCGTATGGCTATTACATCTATTCTGTTTTGAAGATGGGGTCGATAAACCTCGCCTACCTCAGCACTGATCTTGGAACTCCTGAAGCCAAGTTCGTCGGCATGACTATGACCGACATAAGCCGTTACGGGCTGGAGAAAGTCACCGAAAAGCTCAAGGACCTCGACATAAAGAGAATAAAGGAAGAGACCGAGTACCCCTGGTTTAAGGACAAGCGATGGCAGATGGAGCTGAAGAAGATGCTGAAGGGTGGGGTTAGGATAGAGCAGCAGGCCCTAGCCAACAAGTCCCTCGAGTTTGTCGCCAAGAAATACCTCCCGGAAAAAATAGCGGCATCGGATTTCCTGCCATAGCGATGTTTTTATTCCAAATATCATAAATAATCTAAGATGGACCCAAAATCAGAGGTTGAGGTTATAAAGAAGATGCTGGAGGGGAATAAGTTCAAGGTCGTCGACGTGCAGTTCGAGGGCGTCATAGAGGCTCAGGACGCAAGGGTTATCGCAGTGATAAACAAGATGTCCGAGGATAACCAGGCCTTCGGTGTTCTTAGGGTCTTCTACGAGGCGGACGGCGATGTGCGCGTGATAGAAGTACCCGTCGGCAATATGCCTGCCGAGGAGGAGTACCCGCCGGCTGAGGAAGAGCCGAAGCAGAAGAGGAGGCGATAGGGTTATTTTTTTAATCTAGCACTTCTAACTTAAACCTGTTTTTCCTATTTTTGCCTCGGTAGCTCAGTTGGTAGAGCGTGTGGCTGTTACCCTTTCTCAGATCCTGGAAAGGATTGATACCATAAGGTCGCAGGTTCGAGTCCTGCCCGAGGCGTTCGTACTGAGGTTACATATAATGGGGAGAAGACAGCCATAAAGGTGCGATACTACATGGGCGAACTATTGTGGTCTGACGAATTTGTAAGCTTTTAATCGAAAATAGTCTAATATCCTCATGAAACGAAGCTATGCTGTGATTATAGAAAAGGATAATGAGACTGGGATGTATGTCGGAGAGGTCCCAGGGATCCCGGGATGCCATAGTCAAGCAAAGACCATTGATGAGTTGATGGAGAGAATGAAGGAGGTTATATCATTGTGTTTAGAGGAGGGTATTGACAGCGAGCTGTCGTTTATAGGAGTTAAGCAAGTGGAAGTTCCTGCATGAGACTCACACCGATCCGCCCGCAAAGGCTGGAGAAACTTCTCGTTGACATCGGCTTTGCACCAACCAGACAGAGGGGAAGCCATGTATTCTACAAACATAAAGATGGTAGAGTTACTTCCATACCCTTTCATGGGGGCGAGGATATAGGACCTGTATTGCTTGGAAAGATTCTGAAAGAGATAAGGCTTGAGCGAAAAGAGTACCTAAGGCTTTTGAAGGGAAAATAAGAAGTTTTTGTACCCCTGCCCGAGGCGCTGTTCACCCATCAACTCGTGTGGTGGTTAGTCTCCTTCCCTTTGCAGTGCAAGGGGCACCAGATGAGGAATGCTACGATCAGAAGTATTATTATGGTGTCGGGTCTGCTGGATAGGTGAAGCAGTATGTTGACCACCAGAATCAATAGGAATAACAGCACCAGATAACGCAGGATTATCCATGGGTTAAGCTGCTTGAGGCCTATCATGCCGAGGGTCCGCCCAGGCTCCCTGAACTCCTCCTCAATGGAGATAGGCATAATCTGGTTATAACTACAAGGAAGAAAAACCAATGCGACTGGCATACCTATAAGTTGGCGTTAGAATACCAATCGCTTAGAATGAACACTGCTGGCTCCCGTTCAGGGCCCAGAAAAAGCTGCCTGTTTGCATATCTCCTCTGCGACCTCGTCCCAGGAGTACTCCAGCAAACAGCTGTCGTCAGGTAACCTAGCTTTCACTTGGACCTGAAGTTTTAGATTTTTTTGTTTGATCTTAACCACCCGAGAACATTACAGTAAGAAGTAATATAAAAAAGACCCTTTTTGAGGTTTTCGCACGGAATTAATGGTTTGAAACGCATATATTGCCAGATTTTTTTCCGAGGACATCAATTCCGCCCAATTACAGATTCCTTAATAGGCGTTTTTGCTGAATTTTAAAGCCCCTTGATTTAGGTTTTATTTAAATGCCGGAAAAAATAGCGTTATCAGGTCTTTTTATATGGTTTTGGGTCCTTTGTACTCTCCAGTCGGTTACACATAGAACAATCTTTTTCTAAGAGTTTCAGCACGTGTTTGCCCACAGGCCGATTATCGCGATTATGTCGCTAAGCCCCACGTTGCCGTTCAGATCGATGTCCCCCGTCGGGCCGGTAGTGGCCCAGTGGGCCATGACCTGAATGATGTCTCCAAGGCCTATGGTCGCGCTGCCGTCCAGGTTGGCGTTGTTGTTTATGCAGACAGAGTCCTTGCAAAGGTCGTATGTGCATGAATTGGAGTCTATGCAGTTTGAATTATCCGTGCATTCAATTGTTTTGGAAACGCAACTTAATCCATCATAAGAACATCCCCAGTCACATGGATCCGCTCCACAAACCGCATCAGAATAATCCCCGCATGAGCTTATTTGCGCGCAGTCTACAAGATTCTCGGGCTCGGCGAAGAAAACGGAGAGCCAGTCATATGATCTGCCGTCATAGTATTGCGGGACAAAGCTATCCCACTCGACTTCATAGCCTGCAGTCTGCTTCAGCCATAGAGCCAGATTGTCTGGATGGATGGCAAGATTGCCTGGTGCTGGGTCATGCCACCATTCCGATCCTCTTTGTGCCTCCGGATTCAGGAGCCTGTTGGTCCCTCCCTGTCTGACTGAAAAAACGTCCTTCCCCTCAAGCGGGTACTTGTTTGGCATATCCACTAAATAATGGTCGTCATAGTCCCCTGTCGCCCTTCCCCCCAAATATTCCCCCATATTGGCGTTTAGATTAGTCGAGTATTTTTCCCAGTAACCGTTCCGTATAAGCAAAACTGAGATTTCCTCCAGTTGGTGGAACAATTCGAGTTCGTACCCCGGCCTGTCGTTTCCTTCTGGAATCTCACCGTAGTTACCGCCCTGGGCTACACCGTACATAGACCCTCCATGCCTCATCTGGCAGGGCCATACCCCGCGGTCTTCCCCTATAATGCCCAGAAGGTTGTATTCCCAGCTTCCCGCCTCAGGAGTGCATGTGACACTCTGCCAGAAATCGTTCGTCGCCTTGACGCTCTCGTCCCAGAAGATGTACTTATCGCTTTGGCCTGTGGCATCGCCGAAAATCGGGTGAGAATAACTTGGCATCGCCAGCATAGTGGCTAATGCGACCACTTGGTCATGCGCCCTGATGTGCAGATCACTGCCGCAGCAATATCGAAGTTGTATGGAATTTGAGTAAATCATCATTGACCAAGCTACTGAAGCTAGATTGTCCCTGATCTCATACTCTTCCACTACGTCCATATGGTTGTCTGACGCTAGGAGAACATAGGCCAATGGTGCGGGGTAAAATTGTTTATCCCTATAGGTCTCATAACTTATCTCATTAGTTGGTATCGGGTTCCACCATCCATTGTTCTCCCCATCGTTGCCTACAGGATCCAGACCCCCATAATGTAACAACCGCTTCACTGCTTCGTTATAATACAAGGATTGCGTTTCATAGCCATCGACCCAGGATATCATGGCGCTGGCAAAAGCAGCCCTTCCCTGGGATCCAAATTCATCTTCGCCGTATCTCAAGCCCAGACCCGGCACTTTGGTTCCAATGCTTGTGCTGTCGGTCTTTCTAGAGACCCATTTTGGAGAAGCCTTTAAATTATTGATTAATTGCATTTTTCGCGCATCATCACGTATCAAAATCTTATCTTTTGGCTCATCCTTCGAAGGGCTTTCCGGGTTAACCATAATCTTCAATTTCCTTATAACATTTTGCGTGTTGACTTTCACCCACAGGTCATGCGTGCCGGATATGCCAAACAATGCGCGCGTGCTCAATGGCGCGCCATAGTTTTCCCATGTGGTTCCATCGTCTGTACTGTATTGTATTTGTGTTGCTCCTTGGACTACATTCACGAGTCTGATGTTTACATCACCCGTAGGGCCGGAATATGAGACTTCAATACTCTGGTCCTCGACGAATTTTGGCATGCCATAATAGGTAACACGGTCAAATCTCCACTTTGCGTTTCCGACGCTTGACAGCTTCACAGCCGGTACCTTAGGGTTTATCACAAGGGCGAACATCTTCCCGTCAGAGCCCTTTCTCCCTAGATTACTCGCTTGGTCGTTGAAATAGGAATCATCATCCCACACGCTCAGCCAATGCACATAGGAATCCCCCCAGACCCTCAAGCCACGGTACCAAGTGTTATACTGATCCACAGGGTGGTAATAATCCGTCCATGTCCCCGTATTTTTCCCAAAGCCATGAGCACCCTCCTGTCCTGGATTTGCAACACTCGTATACCCGGTCCCGCTCCACATTACTGTCCCGTCAGCCTGCAGGAACGTAGCCAAATTAATTTCAGTTATGGATTTGGTCGAGTCGTCATAGAAGGTGGTCTTCCAAGCGTTTGCAGGGTAATGAGTATCACGATCGCTCATGTCACGCATTATAAAGAACTGGTCGAAAACACCTCGTATCTTCCCGAGATTATATTCCCCTAAAACATCTTTCAAGACACGAGAACCACTATCTGTATTCATGATGTTGTACTCATTGTGTACCAGACGAAGCTTCTGGTCGTTCCCGTCGCTCTTCTTAGTATTGATGAATAAGAGCCCCCTAGGCTGATACTTGTTGTCATAGAAGTGCAGCTCTTCGGCCCAGTCTGTATCCTCGACCCCGTTACTTTGCAATGAAATCCCAGATCTCCAGGGCAGTATTCCTGGCCTGTTCGGGTCAACGGCAACGCCAGTTGACAAATCTATCTGCGGCGACCAAACCTGCCCCGAGACAGAGGTAGTCAGAACTACGCACAGAATCAATAGACCAATGCAACTTTTCTCACATCCCATTTTCCTTAAAATAACAAATAAACCCTTAAAAAGCATTGAGAATCAAAACCTACTCTAAGGGTGCGCTTGATAAAGCTGTGGTAGGGCTAGATCCAGTTGGGTATGAAAAGCTCTAGCAGGAGCCACCAGATAGCCATGGTCACAGCAGCGCATACGGCGAAGCACTTCGTGAACTCTTTTATACAGTGCCTGAGTTGTCGCTCCATCTCCGTTAGAGACTAGCATTATTCTATCGTCTGCTAGGATAAAAACTATGCTCCAGCACGTGCATAGAGCTTTTTTATAGCCGTTGTTTTATCTTCCAGCCTAGGACTACTATCACTATTATTAAAGCAGCCATTACCAGGTAGAGCGTAGTATCCGATTCCGGCATCACGCTCACATCCACGTTGATAGTCTCCTCTTCCGTATAGACATCGTCCCCGTCGGTGTACCTCACTTCTATGTTCACTCCGTACTTCTTCAGTGTCGCGCCCTGATCCACAGTGAACTTAAGGACTGCTTCGCCTTCCTCGCCAGGCTTCAGCATCCCGACATTGTCCGATTTCTCTTCGTACTCAAATGGCTGCTCGATGTTCTCTATCGCCCTGACGCTTATCCCGTCTGCGTCCTTGCTCCCTGAGTTGACCACGATTATGTAAAGGCTGACCAAGTCGCCCTGTGCTATGGCGTCAGGGACGGTTCTCGCCTCCCTTATCGATATTATCGGCGTGGCCTTTATCCCTAGGGTTATGTTCTCCGCTTCCGTATGGCTGTTCCCGTTTACGTCTAGGTATTCTAGTGTGACTGGAATCTCATACCTGCCGGCTTCAGCTTTATCCGTGACATCCAGATAGAAAACCGCAGATGCAGAGCTGGAAGTGTCCAGGATGCCAAGGTTTTGAGTCTCCTGCGTGCTCGGCGTCAGGCCAAAAGGTTCTTTGGGTCTGAAACCGACCTTCAAATTCTTGACCTGCTCGTCCCCTATATTCTGCACACCTATTGTGACCTTAACGTCCTCATCCCCCTCCTTTATTTCCCTTGGGTCTGTCTGGACCGTCCCTATATCCAGATTCAGATCACCTTGTACCCTAATCCCTAGTTCAAGTGTCTCCGTCTTCTCTACGCCCCCACCGATATACTCTATGGATAATGTCGCGTCATAGACCCCGCTGGGGATGCTCTTGTCGACATAGAGCTCATATGATACTGTAATGCTTTCCCCCTCCTTTATGCTCTTGTCGATATATTGGGTCGAGCTGCCCAGCACCTTGAATACTGTCGTCGTCCCTGAGACCCCGCTAGTGAAATCGAACTTGAACCTGCTCGCTCCTTCATTCTGCTGGTTCGCCAGCTTGATCTCCAGTTTCCCGATCTCGCTTGGTTTTAGTGGCGTAGTTGAAGACGATGTTTCCATGACCTGCAGCTGTGTGCTCTCCACAGTGAAATACTGGTCGTATTCGATTGTGTTTTCAACACCGTCATACTCGTACGTTATCTCGGTGTTTATCCTCCTGACCCCGAACTGGTCGTCCCTCAGGTATATTGCGAAGGAGGCGGTCTCGCTATCGCCTGCCGCGATGTCGCCGAGCTTTATCAGGCCCGGCCCTCTGGTCCCGCCGAACGTGGACTCCATGTTTATTATCCTGACCTCTATGTCCTCAGCAGCCGAAGTGCCAGCATTCCTTACAGTAACATAGTAGAATACCGTACTCCCGGCCTTGGGCGTTTCGTCACTCAGGCTATAACTCGCGCTAAGCGACGGTGCGGCGTACGCAGTCGCCATGGCGAACAAAGTCGCTACCGAAATTAGGATACCAACCCACCTATTTTTCATTTTTTACCTCTTTTTCCTTTCAGATATTTTTCGTTTAAGACTAATAGCACGGGGATCACTGTCAGCGCGGCCAGGAACGAGAAGACGACTCCGAAGGAGAGTATCCCGGCCAGGTCCCGTATTATCGTGAGCTGTCCGGTGCCCATGGCCCAGAAGCCGATGAGTGCCGCGATGGTAGTAGTGCCCATGGGGATGGAAACGCCGGACATGGTCTTCTCCATCACGGCCTCCAGATCCCTTTTTGATTCCAGCTCCTGCCTGAACCTTGTGACTATCTGGATCCCGAAGTCTATGCCTATCCCTAGGGTCATGGAAATCGCCCCGGAGGTTATTGACGTGAGGGGTAGGCCTATTATGCCTATCACACCAAGGGCCCACATCAGGCCGAATACGATGGCCATGAGCGCTATGAAGCTGTGCCTTATGGACATGAATAGCAGTGTGACCACCACTATTATGGCGATGAATGATACAGAGGAAGTCCTGCCTATGTCGGGTCCGATAAGAGCGTTGACCTCGACAGAGATGGCAAAAGAGCCTGACGGTTTTGCATCCACATAGGATGGCTTTTTCAGTTTCACGTCCTCTATGGCGGATATCACCTCTCGGTATAATTCCTGATAGTCATAGTCTGGGGAAAGCCTCATGTTTATGAGGAGCATGCCATATTCGGGGTCTATGTAACTTGGCGTCAGCGGATTGTCCCCGAGGACTGAGATGAGCTCCCCTTGGGACTGTGGTATGGTGCCCCCGTTTGCCGTCACATAATCGGTTATCGTGTCTACGCTTATGACATCCTCTATCAACGCAAGTCTTTTCTTCAAGATCTCGACATATTCCATCACCTCGGGAGTCCTGATATCCCTTTTGTTCGCTCCGATACCGCGGTCGTTCAGCTCTATCACCACATTGCCGCTTTCAGTCCCACCGAACTTGCTTTCTATCAGGTTGAAGACCTCCAGCACTTCTATGCCCTCCGGGAGGGCGTCCCTGTTGTCCACAGGCTCGGTCCTGAGGAGGCCAGTGCCTTGCAATGCCAAGAACGACATGAGTACGACTACGATAAGCATGACAACCGGCCTTTTGGCCACAAACCTTCCGTATCCGTCAACCAGTTCCCGAATCATCCTTCCTTCCAGGTAATAGTTTTCTGAGCTTTACAAAACACGTCTTCTCCACGCAGAGCCCTATCGGCGGGTTGATTATCAGGGCTGCGACTAGGGAGTAGAATATCCCTAGTGCCAGGGTGAAGCCCAGGTTCTGCAACATAGGTGTGGAAGCCAAAGTCAGTGCGAGGAACCCCAGGATGGTGGTGGCGGAGGAACCTATCATGGCTGAGCCGACTTTCGGCACGGCGTTTTGTACCGCAGCCTCCGCATCCATACCCTCCTCAATCCCCTCATAGAAGCGTTTTATGTAGAATACACCATATTCAACACCAAGGCCCACTATCACCGCGCCCACGCCGGCCGTTGCGAATGAAAGCGGTATGTTGAGCCAGCCCAGACTCCCAAACATCCATATGACCCCTAGCACCAGGGGTATGACTATGAGCACGCCCTGAGCGCGGGCCAGCAGGACCAGGATCACAAAGACGACCGCTATGGCGCTGATGAGGGTGGTCGCAGCATCCGATTCAAGCAGCCTTACAAGTGTCACTATTATCTGCGGGCTCCCTGTTATGGATGTCTTTACGCCAGCAGGCTCGCTGGCCTTGTCTAGGATATCCTGCAGCTTATTTGTGACGGACCTTATCCTTTCAGGGTTCGAGCCTATATCTGCGCTCAGGAACATCAGTGTGAGGGTCTTGTCATCGCTGAAGAACCGGCCAGCCTGGGGGGATGCGTCCATAATGGCTTTCACCTGGTCCAGTGTATCCGGTACCCCCGTGACCTTGAAAACCAATGCTGGCGATACGACCTCACCTATCACCGTCTCCTCTGAGAAGCTTTGGTCCAGTTCTAGAACATATCTCAACACCCTAGGGTCTCTTATGTCCGTTATAGGGCTCTCTGCGTTGATGTCCTTGTCCAGCTGTATGGCTATGAATATGGTGTCAGAGCCCCCGAACCTGTTGTTCACCTTTTCCTGGAGCTCCATTGCCGGGAGGTCCTTCGGCATCTGCTTGTTTATGTCCCCCTCCAGGTATATGTTCGGCAGGCCGAATGCCGTGAGGATAGTAAAGGCTACAGCTATGGCTATGAACAGATGAGGCCTCCTGCTCTGAGCCAAGGCGATACGTCCCAATACGTCCTCAAGAACTGGCATCAAAACCCCCGTTAGATATGATTCGGAGTAGACAAACAAGATTTTAATATTAAAACCGATTCGGTTTTTATTGCTTTAGCCATAATAAT
>JAFGQM010000123.1 GCA_016935655.1 Candidatus Altarchaeota archaeon
GGACGCTGAGAGCATAAAGGACCGGGTGGCCAAGGAAAGGAAGTCAGCAGTCAATACTTCCAGAAGGGCCAGGTCGATGGAACACTTTGCCCGGGAGACCCGGGATGCAGTTTCACTGAGGGTCGCTGACGACCCCAGGAACAAGGACATCCCCCCAAGGGGCAGGGCAAAGAAACTCAAGGATCCCTTCGCAGCCTGGGACTAACCGACTTTTTTTGACAGTCCCTCTAATATCCTTATAAAATCCACTTGGTTCTAATTCTAAAAATGAAAGAGTTTATACAAAAGCTCGTCGAAGGCAAGGATCTCTCCGAGCTGGAGGCCGAGGAGGCCATGGGGATCGTAATGACCGGGAATGCCACCCAGGCCCAGATAGGCGCCTTTTTGACGGCCCTCCGCATGAAGGGGGAGACTGTCGACGAGATAACCGCCTTCGCCAGGATCCTGAGGAAATTCTCGACGAAGGTAAGGCCGAAGGTCAAGGGGACCCTTGTGGATACCTGCGGCGCCGGAGGCGATATCTCCGGCACCTTCAACATATCCACCGTGGCCTCTTTTGTGGCGGCGGGGGCCGGAGTCCCCATAGCAAAGCACGGCAACAGGTTCGTCTCATCCAAGAGCGGAAGCGCTGATGTGCTTGAGGCTCTGGGAGTAAAGATAGACCTGGAGCCTGAGGAGGTGGAGAGGTGTATTGAAAAGGCGGGCATCGGTTTCATATTCGCTCCGAAATACCATACAGCCATGAAGTATGCTATTGGCCCCAGGAAGGAGCTGGGGATAAGAACGGTGTTCAACGTTCTGGGGCCGTTGATAAGCCCTGCGGAGGTAAAAGCCCAGGTTTACGGTGTATACGATGCGGGGCTGACCGAGAAACTCATACAGGTCCTTAAGAAGCTGGGCAGCGAGAGGGCGATGGTAGTCCATGGTATGGACGGCTTGGACGAGATAAGCACCCTGGGCAAGACAAGGATATCCGAGCTGGATAGGGGAAAGATCAGGACCCATCACGTCGAACCCTCTGATTTCAATTTGAAAAAGGCAAGGCTTTCTGACCTCACCGGCGAGGGGCCTGACCAGAACGCCGAGATAACACTCAACATCCTGGGCGGGGAAAAGGGGCCCAGGAGGGACATCGTAATATTGAACGCCGCAGCCGCCATAGCCGTAGGAGGCCTCTCAAGGGACATAAAGGGCGCATTAGGGCTTGCCGAGAAGAGCATCGATTCCGGGGAGGCGATGGAAAAATTACAGAAGTTGATCAGCATCTCCAATGGACGTTATTGACAAGATAGTCGAGAGGACCTTGGTCGATGTCGAGAAAAGGAAGGCCAGAATACCCGAGTCATACCTTGACACCTCAAAAGAGCTTCGGGGCCTTAAAGGGGCAATATCCAGGAAAAAGGAGGAGGGAAGAGTACCCATAATATCCGAGATAAAACCAGGGTCCCCGACTCTGGGGCGCATCGCGGATGTCGATGCGACCTCCTCTGCCAAGTCCATGCAGGCTGCCGGCGCTTGTGCGATCTCTGTTGTAACAGAGCCCCATTACTTCTTCGGCAGCCTGGAGAACATCCAGAAGGCGAGAAAGGCAGTCAGCATACCTATACTAAGAAAGGACTTTATGGTTGACGAGTACCAGATAAAAGAATCGAAGTATTATGGTGCCGATGCGGTATTGTTGATAGTGTCCATACTGGGCGATAAGGTCAGGGAGTTCTTGGATATGGTCCGGGTTTCAGGACTGGAGGCTATCGTAGAAGTGCACGAAGAGTCGGAACTGGAAATTGCGCTTGACTCTGGTGCAGAGATACTGGGCATAAACAATCGGAATCTAAGGACCTTAGAGGTGGATTTGAGCACCACCAAGAGATTGGCGCCCTTGGTCGGCGGTAACAAGATAATCGTTTCCGAGAGCGGGATAAAGACGAAAGAGGATTTGCGTTTCGTTTTGGATTCCGGGGCAGACGCAGCCCTCATAGGCACCAGCATAATGCAGGCGGGGGACATCCGGGAGAAGATAGGGGGTTTTGTCAATTTGAAATGACCCGAGTCAAGATATGCGGCATAACAAGCCTGGGAGATGCGGAACTCGCCATGAAGTCTGGCGCGGATTTCTTGGGCTTTGTGAATGCGAGGAATTCACCCAGGTTTTTAACGCCAGAGAGGATAAGCGGAATAGTATCCTCCCTCAAGTCAAAAGTACCGACGGTGTTGGTCACACATTCCCAGTCTCTGGAAGAGATACTGGACTCTTTTGTCAGGAGTGGCACGGACATACTGCAGATCCACGCGCCATTGAAGATCGTGGAGTATGTTAAGATGAAGGATGAAGCCAAGATCATAGCCAACATCTCGATTCCATCCACCCTGGAGAAAGCTACGGACGGGCTCGTCAAAAGGGTGGAGGTGGTGTCCGAGATATGCGACTTCATACTTTTCGATACAGAGGTCGGGGGGAGGATAGGGGGGACTGGCAGGACCTTCCATTGGTCTGTGGCCAAGGAGCTTAGGAGCTATTGCAGGAAGCCCGTGTTCCTGGCCGGCGGGCTCAAACCAGAAAACGTTGCCATACCTCTAAGGGAAGTAAACCCTTATGCAGTCGATGTCTCCAGCGGCGTGGAGTCATCGCCCGGCAAGAAGGATCCTCAGAAGGTCAGGGATTTCATAAATGCGGTCAAGGGCTAGGTTTTATGATGTACCACCTGTCGCATTTTGCGCCAGCCTCTATCATTACCTGCTTTATGCTCTCGTTCGAGGCATAACATATCTTTATCTGGGTCTCGTTTGTGGGAGGGTCGCCGGAGTTGTTCCCGTTGCCCGGAGGAGTTATCCCCCCGGTGGGGTTTTCCGAGGGCTGCCCGAAGAGGACATAATATCCCAAGAAGACTACCACCACAACTATTATCGCAGAAGCGATATAACCCGACTTAAAATCTTTTTTTTGGGGCCTTCTCCTAATCTTGGCTTCATCTATGGTGCTTATGACCCCGTCCACGTCAGATTCGGAATAACCAGAATCGCGCAGAGCAGACTTCAGTGTCTCCATCCTGCGGCCGTCTCTCAAGCCCTGGATAACAGCCTCACGAAGTTTCTGGACCTGTTTAGGCTCCATTGTCCCCCCTTATTTTAGACCGTAAGCCTTAAAAATCATTTTTATTGCCCTTGCGTTTAATATTCCGATATGAATCCCCTATCAAAATTCGAGTTTTTGGTTTTGGTGTTCTTGTTGCTGGTACTGTTCTCGGCGCTAGTGAACCCCCTGTTCCTATTCCTTGCCTTCCTGGTATTCTTCCTACAATATAAGTATGTAGAAGGGGAGGTGAGACGGGAATATCCTGAGGACTGGAAGAAATATCTCCTGACCTTTACGTTCTATGAGCTCATGGTCTCGATAATGGTCTTTGGCATTAGCTATTCGCTCTTCGCCGGCAAATCGGGGAGCCTCCTGGACCTGGGCAGGATATATTCTGCGTTTTTCGTGATCTTCGCAGTATTCATAATAATAGCGGCATCCATGATGTTCCTGAGGAGACGGTATACCTTCGGCACTGTCCTGTTCTATAAGGACGAGTGGGTGGGTGTGGCTGTGAAGGGGGATCTGTTCTCCAAGATCCGAGAAGGGAACTATGCTGTGGAGAACCCCAAGAAAACCAAGGTGACAAAGGGCGATAGAGTCAGGGTCAGGGTGGAGAAGAAGAGGTTTTCCGGGACTTTCCCGTCCCTGCTTGAAGAGGTAAGAAAATGAAGGCGTGGATGTTCTTATGGGTTCTTGCGATCATAGGCCTTGTCTCAGGCCAGATGCCTCCTTCGGGTCCTTTGCCGGATGTCGCAGTCGAGGGGTTGCTAGCCACCAAGCTCGAGAGCGCTGTGAACTATATGAAGGTCACGGTCTTCGTGGTCAACAATGGTGCGACCAGCCTGAACAACATCGAGCTGATCTTCGATGCGAGCAATTCCTCGACATCCAAGACCTTCGTGAGGTACATGGTCCCCAGCGTAGCAGCCGGCGAGAGCAAGCAGGTCAACACGCTTTGGGAGGTCGACAAGTCCATGGACCTAATATCGGCTGGGATAGACCCACAGAACCTCATAATGGAGTCTGATGAGGACAACAACCGGATTAGTTTTTCCTTAGAGGCTGATGTCCCGCCGGATGGCGGCGGACCCGGACCAACGCCACCAGGACCGTCCCCTTCCCCCGGGTTCTCATTTGACATCTTCACAGGCTATGAGTTCATAGTCATGTTTTTGGTTGTACTTATGCTCGTGTTTTTACTCCTCGTCTATCCCGCCATCAAGAGCAGGACCTCCAAGCCATATTACCTGCTGTCGGCGGCTTTATATGACGAGAAAAAGAAGGCCAAATCCCTGTATGACTTGCAGAGGAAGCTGCTGACTTCAAAAAAATCCAGGATATACACGCCGAAGAAAGAAGCCACAGAGGAGTTCCTCGTGGTGGTCGAACTTAAACCGGCCGATGTCAAAAAAGCCAAGAGCCTGTCGGAGAAATTCGGCATCAGCCAGGAGTTCGCGGAGAACATAGTCTTGGCCAAGAGGCTCAAAGCCCAGCTGTTGATATCCCACCAGCAGGTTTATATAGACAAGCTCAGCAAGGACCTGGGCATAGAAACAAAGCTTATGGTTTAGGGGTTAGAATGATCGACTTGATGTTTTTGGTGTTATTGCTTGCAGTGGCGTTCTCCTTTTCCGCCCTGGGGTCCTACTTTGACCTAAAGACAGGCGAGATACCCGACAAGTTCACTCTAGGGCTCGTGCTGGTCGCCTTGGCGATGAGACTGGGCTATTCGCTATACTCAGGCGATTTCAACGTATTCCTGGACGGTGCGATGACGGGCGGCATATTCTTCGCTTTTGGGGCCCTGTTGTTCTATACTGGGGGGTGGGGGGGCGGCGACGCAAAGCTGGTCACAGGCATAGGCGCCTCCATAGGCGGTCTTTACCCCGGATTGACCCTGGTGGACTCATCCATGCAGATATTCCCCCCGTTCTTCGGCTTTTTCGTCTCTTTGGCCCTGGTCTCCATCCCCTATTCCATAGCATATTCGCTCATCTTGTCCTATAAGAACAGGGAGGCTGTGTCCCTGGCCAAGAAGAGGTTCAAGGACAATTGGATATTCTTGCTCTTGGTGCTGGTCTTGTCGGTTTCGCTCGTCCTGGTCCTTCGGCCGTGGAACCTCCTGCTGTTGCTTTCCCTGGTATCGCCATTCCTGCTGTTCTCCCTCCTGCTCTTCATGCGCAGCGTGGAGGAGACGGCCCTCAGGAAGGAGATACCGGTCAGCGAGCTGAAGGAGGGGGACATAGTGGCCGAGGACGTGGTCGTCAAGGGCAAGAGGCTTGTGAGCCACAGGGACATGGATGGAATCACCCCGGATACCATAAGGGAGATACAGAAATACGCCAAGAAGGGCCTTGTGGGCAAGAGGATAAAGATAAAGTGGGGGATTAAGTTCGGGCCGGTCTTCCCCATCTCGCTTTTGTTGCTGCCCTTCTGGACCAACCTCATAATGCCCTTCTTTTGACATGTAGTTAAGTTTTTATAGGAATACCTGCAAAATAGAATAGCTAGCTTCAACCTAGTATACATGCGTATACAACACAACCTAGCATACAACCTATAGAAACTGAGGTGAAATAAAATGATGAAGAAGAAGGGACAAGGTGCTATGGAATACTTGATGACATACGGCTGGGCAATCCTGGTCGTCATCATAGTAGGAGTAGTGCTTTGGCAGATGGGAATATTCAACCCCTCTGGAGGAACCGCCCCCGGTATGAGTGGTTTCACTACTGTGAAGCCGAACGAGTGGGCTTGCGACGCTGATGGAGACCTGCTTAAGCTGGTCCTTGTCAATGCCGCCGGCCAACAGGTGAGCAACGTGACCGCAGGTACTATCACATGCGCAGCCACACTGGCTGCAGGTGATACGGTTACATGCGAACTAGGTGCAGGAACGGACACCACGGGCACTTGCGCCACCGTGAACGCCGGCGACAGGTATGAGGAGACTGTAACACTGAGTTACACGACCTCCGGCGGCTTGGCCAGGGAGAGCACGGGTACCGTCTGGGGACCGGCTGAATAAACTTGATTTTTGGGGAGGTTTTTTTCCTCTCCTATTTTCTATTTTTTTCTTGAATCCCAACAAGATTCTTATACGACCTCCTATTAAATTTACATGCTTAGAGTAGCCCATTGCAGGATGGACCGGAAGGGCCAGGGGTCTATGGAATACATAATGACCTACTGGTGGGCCATATTCATAGTCATAGTGGTGGGCGTGATCTTGTACCAGATGGGCATCTTCTCAGTCCAGTCCAACCCCACGCCGGGCAAAACAGGTTTTACGGTATTGAGGCCTACAGACTGGAACTGCAGGTCTTCGGTTGATGAGTTGAACATAGTGATGCTGAACGCGGCTGGCGCCGAGATATCCAATGTCACCTTTGATTCGCCCTCCGGGACCTGCACCCCGACTACGGTCGCTACCGGCGGGACGACGATATGCGCGATAGTCAACTATGACTGTGGCCCGGTAGGCTCAAGGTTCGAGGAGGATCTTTCATTCTCCTTTGTGACGAAAGGAGGCATGGCCAGGAGCAGCGATGGTACAATATGGGGGCCCGTAGGCTAATATTATGAAGATGAAAACGGATAAAAAAGGACAGAGCGCCATGGAGTACATGATGACGTACTCATGGGCGATTCTGGCAGTGGTGATAGTGGGCGTGGTCCTGTGGCAGATGGGTCTTTTCGACCTCGGAGGGAAGCAGTCCCCCGGGTACACTGGTTTCAGCATACTGGTCCCCCTGGACTGGCAGATGACCTATGTCGGGGCTTCCTCTGAATGCTCCCTCTCGGTCCAGCTAAGCAATGCCGCCGGAGAAGCTATCCATGATATAACCATCGAAGGTTCCCCCTGCACCCCCAACAACCTCTCTGCCGGGAGGGCGACGATATGCACAAAAGACCTCGCAATGGGCACTGGCTCGACCTGCAATGAGCCAGGCAGAAGCTATAAGGAAGGTGTTATAATAACCTACACAAGGACAGCTACGGGTGAGTCCTTCCAGAGCGCTGGGGTCTTGTGGGGTTCCGTGAGCTGATCAAAGGCCCTCCAGGGCTTTCAGCAGTCCTGCGCTGAGCTTTTTCTCGCCTACGGCCTCTTTGATTCCTGACCGGTCTTCCGGGGGGTGCTCCTTCAGCTGTTTCTTGACCTCTCTTGCTATATGGTCGATCTCCGCCTCGCTTGCCCTGAGCCTGCCCAGGACATACAGGTATGCCTCGACTATGCCTTCGAGGTCCAGCGCCCTCTTGTCATGCCTCTCTATAAGCTCCTTGACATACAGGTCGACGAGCTTGTAGGCGGCGTCGTATTCCCATCCAAGGGCTCTTCTTTCTTCCATGGTGAACATTGAATTTTAAAAGACTAAAAGAGTTTTTTCTTGAACCCGATCAGGCCGGCTGCAACAATAATGATTACTGCGGCGACGATTATCGGGAGGAAGCTTTGGTCATGTTCTTGCGGTATTTCTGGGCGGGGGGCAACGATGGATCCACACTCCACACTCTCCGCTAGATCCCTTGCTTCCAGTGCCTTCCCGAAGGAATCCTGCGGGCTGGTCTCATAGAGCTTGTAGGCCTGGTTCAAAAGGTCCTGTACCCGCTCGTTATAGCAGCCGGCGTTGATATACTCCTCGAC
>JAFGQM010000124.1 GCA_016935655.1 Candidatus Altarchaeota archaeon
AGACGCGTTGGATAAGGCAATTAAAAAGGCCCCCAAGGGAATCAAAGGAATGAGCGGTGAAAAGGCCGAGGCTGCAATAAACAAACTAACGGATGTGCTGGATAAAACAAGGCTGATTCGCAAGAAGAAATAGTTTTATTGACTGACCTACTAATTTAAGGAACTTCTGAGAATCAAAATGGCTAAGATAAAGTCTATAAGGGCGAGGGAGGTTCTAGACTCCCGGGGTACCCCTACGGTGGAGGTGGATTTAGTTACAGAGGATGGGTTGTTCAGGGCCATGGTCCCGAGCGGGGCGTCCGCCGGCGTGCATGAGGCGCTCGAACTGAGGGACGGCGACGACAGGTACATGAGCAAGGGAACGAAAAAGGCCGTCAACAATGTCAACAGGATCATCGCCCCCAAGGTCATCGGGTTTGATGTCTCAGACCAGAAGGGCCTGGACCAGACCATGATAAAACTGGACGGCACCGAGAACAAGGACAAGCTGGGGGCCAACGGTATCCTCCCGGTGTCAATGGCCGCCTGCATGGCCGCCGCCAGGGCCGAGGGGCTTTGGGTCTATGAGTATATAGGAAGGCTTGCTGGCATAAAACCGGACACTCTCCCCGTGCCTCAACTCAACGTCATAAACGGCGGGAAACACGCCGGCATGGAAAACGACCCCCAAGAGCACATGATAATGCCTGTGGGGGCAGGGAATTTCGCTGAAGCGATAAGGATGGCGTCGGAAACGTATCACCATCTCGGGAAGATACTGAAGAAGGAGTTCGGCGCGAGGGGGAAGCTGGTGGGTGATGAAGGGGGCTTCGTCCCGCCATTGAAGACTGTAAGTGAAAGATTAGGTGTGATGACGCAGGCTATCGAGAACGCGGGTTACACTACGAAACAGATAAAGTTCGCCTTGGACCCTGCATCGTCTGAATTTTTCGAGGACGGGACATACACCGTGGGCGACAAGAAGATGTCTCCTGGCGAGATGGTCGACTACTGGGCCGACCTTGCAGATACGTATCCCATAATATCGCTCGAGGACGGGATGGCAGAGGATGACTGGGAAGGCTGGGTCGAGCTCACCGCGAAGTTAGGCAAGAAGATACAGATAGTCGGCGACGATTTACTTGTCACAAACACGAAAAGGATTGCAGAAGCAATAAAGAAGAAAGCTGTCAATTCTGTCCTGATAAAGCCGAACCAGATAGGCAGTGTGACGGAGACCCTGGATGCCATAAAGATGACCTATGATGCCAACTGGACCACTGTCGTCTCGCACAGGAGCGGGGAGACCGAGGACTCCTTCATAGCTGATCTGGTGGTCGGGGTCAACTCGGGCCAGAGCAAGTTCGGCGCGCCCGCAAGGAGCGACAGGAACGCCAAGTACAACCAGCTGTTGCGCATCGAGGAGAACCTTGGATCAAGGGCGAAATACTCTAATAAGAAATGGTGAGAGGAGCTCCCAAAGGAATCCAATGGCGCAGCAGGCCTCGAAGATATCCTAATGCGCACTGGAGAAGGCTCAGGATGGAATTGGGGATGAGGATGCGCAAGCCCTTAATAGAGCCCGCATATCAAATCCCGCCGAGGTTCAGGTACAGGGCGAACGTCATGCGGAGGCAGAGAAGGGAAGCCCAGGCTGCGTTCTTGACTCCGTATTCCCCTTAGACTAACATTACCTATTCCCCGATTATCTGCAGGACTACTTCCCTCTTCCTTGCCCTCGTATCAAAGTCCAGGACGCAGATCTGCTGCCACGTGCCGAGAGTCAATTTCTTGTTTTCAAAAGGAACAGTAATACCAGGCCCCATTATCGTCGCGCGCACGTGGCTGGCGCCGTTGTCGTCATGCCAAGTGTCATGGTGGGCATAGTCAGGTCCATATGGGGCTATCTTGTCAAGCGCGCGCGGGATGTCCTTGAGAAGCCCGGGCTCATACTCGATGGTGCTGACTGAAGCCGTAGAGCCTGAGACGAAGATCGTAACGATTCCGTTTTTTACTTTCGATTCTGAGACGAAAGAGGCTACTTCTTCTGTTATGTCGATTATGTCGGACTTCCCCCTGCTGTCGACATGGATGCGCTTAGTGATGACTGTCATGTTAATATATTAGATAAAGAACTCTAAAATGATTGAGGCTGAGTAGACTAGCATAGTGACGTGGAACAAAGGCAGGACTTTCAGGCCCGTGCCCGAGTCCTGCTTCCTTATGAGGTTGAGGTTCGCGAAGGTCAGCAGGAAAACGCCGATCAAAAAACCGGTGCATGCCACTGGGCCGATGCCGGTCATGAAGAAAAGGCCTGCAACAAAGTGAAGGAGAGTGAAGGCCATTATCCACCTCACAGTCCCGCTGATGCCATATAGGACAGTCACTGTCTTCAAACCCCGGGCCTTGTCGTTCTCCAGGTCTATGATGTCGTTCATCCCGAGGTGGGCCATTGCGAAGAGATAGAAGAAAGCGAAATAGAGCAGAGCAGCGATATCGGGCATCCCGAAGACCAGGTATCCCGCGACTGGAAAGAGGGCGAAGTCCGTCCTGCCCAGGAGCTGGGCGAGAGGCAGATTCTGGTTCCTCTTCCTGACTTGGTAGAAGTACTCCAGGCAGTAGCTGTATGACATTATTACCAAAACGTAGATTGAGTTCGGGTGGGGGAGGGTGAGTATCAAAAGGGTCGTGGCGGCGACCAGCCCTATGAACAAAACCAGGGCCTGCTTGGGCTTGATCAAGCCAGAAGGGATCGGCCTCTCCTTGAACAATCGCCAATACCGGGTGAGCCTCTGGTCGACGTCCTTCTTGTCAAGCTCCCTGTCCACATAGTCATTGAGGACGAAGCCGGCCTCGAATCCGAGGATCGCTATGAGCGCAGCCTTGATGATTGGGGGAAGGGAGAATCCGCCGTAGTTCAGGAACGCGAGGAAGAGCCCCGAGCAAAAAAGCAACGGCCAGGCGAAGAAGAAATGCGCCCGTGTAAGGTCGATGTAAGCCTTCAGGATCTGTTTCATTTTGAAATTCCCGTATCTTTTAAATGTGGTAGGGATAAAATAACACTGCTTCTAAAATGGACAAACCGACTGAGACAGGCTGCTGCCCCAAGTTCGATCCGAAACCTTGGGACGGAAAGACGCTTGAATGGAGGGACAAAAGATTCGTGAAGGACAAGGTGAGGACGTTCTTTTACATGCCGCTGAATTTCGGCGGGGTGATAAAAAGGCTCAACGCGAAGGTCGAGAAGGCCGGTGCAAAAACCCCGGACTGTCTCTGTCTTTCAGACCATACCTCCAAGTGGAATATGAATGTTTACCTAGCGGTTGATAAAGAAATCCCAGATACGGAGAATGTAACTTTAAGCGGGAAATTCCTGAGCAAGGTCTATGAGGGGCCGTACAAGGACACTGGGAAATGGTGCAAGGACTTCGAGGCCTATGCGAAAGAAAAGGGTTTTGAAATCAAGAAGTGGTATATGTGGTACACTACATGCCCGAAGTGCGCGAAGGTCTACGGGAAGAATTATGTTGTCATCGTCGCGGGGGTGAAATAGGATGAAGACACTTGTTGTATATTACTCGAGATCGGGGACCACCCGAACGGTCGGAGAAGCAATTGCTGAAAAGTTGAAGTGCGATAAGGAAGAGATCATCGACATGAAAAAGAGGAGGGGCGTCATCGGCTGGCTAAAGGCCGGCAAGGAGGGCAAGCAGGGGAAGACCACGAAGATAAAACCCCTCGCAAAGAAGGTGAACGATTACGATCTGGTCATCGTCGGCACGCCCGTCTGGGCGGGCAACATGTCGCCAGCAACACGCACATTCCTGGAGGAGAACAAGAAGGACATAAAAAAGACAGCTTTCTTTGCCACCTTTGGCGGCAGTGAAGGAAAGACTTTCCAGGATATGGAGAGCATTTGCGGGGTCAAGCCTATATCCAACCTCGGATTGAAAAACGGGGAAGTCAAGAAAAAAGAGCATCTCCAGAAACTGGGAGAGTTCATAAAGGGGATGAAATGAGCAAAGAGGTCGAGGGGTACATAGAGGGACAGAAATCGCCGCAAAAGGAGATTCTGAAGAGGGTCAGGGCGATTATCTTAAAAACACTACCGAGCTGCGAGGAGAAGATGGCCTGGGGTGTGCCAGTATTTGCCGGCGGCAAATTTTACATCGCTGCGATGAAGACCCGTGTGCATGTCGGTTTTGCAATCGGCGGGCTGAGCGAAAAAGAGATGGGCATGTTTGAAGGCACTGGCAAAACTATGAGGCACATAAAGATTGAGTCGTTAGATGGCATTGACGAGAAAAAACTTGCGGAACTGATAGAGATGGTGGACAAGAAAGCCGTTTGCGAGCCCTGTTAGGGGATTCAGAGTGAAGCCCCGAGATCGTTGGCTTCTTTCCTCTTGTCCTCTTTGACTTTCCCTTTCTCATATGCTTCAGCCAGCACTTCGCCAGCGTACTCCATGCCCAGATAGCTGAAGGACATCTTGAACATCTCCAGCATCGGGCCGCATGCATCTGGCCCCTCCTCAGAGGGGATCACCACAACACCCCTCTTGCCCTTTAGCCCCCCGCTGGTGATAAATGGCAGCAGCCGGTCCATGGCGAGCTTCATCTTTCCGGTTGGGCCATACCAGTACATGGGGGTGCCGAACACTATGACGTCGGCACTCTCAAGCTGGGGGTAAAGCCTCTGCATGTCGTCCTTCAGGATGCACTTGTAGGATCCTGAATTGCAGGCGCGGCAGTCGGTGCAGGGAAGGATGTTATAATCGTAGAGGCAGATTTTTTCGGTCGTGTGGCCTTTCTTTTTGCAGCCTTTGAGCATCTCGTCGACCAACAGGTCGGTGTTTCCGCCCTTTCTCGGGCTTCCCACAAGAGCCAGGATTTTCATGCTGTTTTTTTCTTGGACAATGTAATAAAACATGGGCAAAAATGAGGAAAAAATTTCTCAAATCCACTGGCTTTAGGATTAGGGTTACTCTGTCGATGTTGATATGGGCCGGCTGGTTCTGCTTCCTGGTCCTTTACCTGTTCGTCTGGTCGGGACAGGCCGGGCATTCAGTCCTGGAGGGCATAGGGATAATACTCGTCTCGATAATAATCGCCGTGGTTCTGACCGCGCTCCTCTGGGCATCATGGGGCATGAAGTTCGCCGCAGAGTTTGAAGAGATGGAGGAGGAGATGGGCGGACATATGGGCGCCAGCGCCAAAAAGGAGCTCGAGGATTACGTTGATAAAAGGATCGAGGAAAGGCTAAAGGAAAGGAAGGGATAATCAGACTGGCCTTTGTGTCCTGTGCAGCTGGTCGCGCATCGCGCGCACCCCCGGGCTAGGCGCCAGTGCTCTCCTTATGGCCCTCGACCTCAGCTGTCGGTTCATCCACCCCACGATGTTTTCCAATTCCTTCCTGGCCGTGGAGTTCACGAACCTCCTGTCTTCTTCCGTCCTTGTACGGAGGATGTTGGGCTGCTGGAACAGGGCGTCGAATATAATGGAGGGATCAAGTTTCTCGGTCTCTATCTTCCTGCCGGCGACCTCGTAGGTGGAAGGCCTCTTGAATCTGTCGACTTTCCTGCTGGACAGAAAGTCCGCCAGCGCCACTATGTTGACTGCCGGGTATCGGTCCATCCTAGCGAAAGAGTCCCTTACCTCGTGGACGACGTTCGTTGTCTTCGGACCGCCGGGTCTCGCAGCCCTTCTGGCTACCCTGGCGGAGATCAGACGCCTCCGCTGCAGCATCTTGGCCAGGCCGTGGGGCGAAAAATCCTTCTTCGACTTCGGCGTTATTATCTCCTCGCCACCGAAGAGCAAACCCTGCCTCTGGGGCTCGAGTCTCGGCTTTCTTGCAGGCATATCCATTTTTATAGCACAAGGTTCTAAAATACAGAGTGGGATTTTTTTCCCACAAATACTGTTTCTTGATGCTATGTTGCGGAATTGTGATTTCTAAAAATGCAAGAGCTTGTCAAAATCGATGAAAAGGGCCGGCTTCTGATACCGTCTGACATCAGGAGCGCGCTTGGCATAAACGGAGTGAGAGAGGTCATGATCAGCTGTGACCCTAAAGAGAAGAAAGCAATACTGACGCCGCTCTACTCAAAGGATTTCATAGAGCTGAAGATATTGATGGGTGATAGATATGGCAGTCTTGCCAGGATAGCCGACTTCCTGGCAGAGAAGAATTTTGACATAGTGATGTCCGAGTCGAGAACGCTGGAAAGGGAAAAGATGGCGGAGTGGGTAGTGGTCGGGCAATACCAAGGAGACGTCAAAAGGCTCGTCCAGGAATTGAAAGGGAAGAATCTTGCTAGAGAGGTGAGGATCAAAAATGAAACTTGAGACGCCGCCGGGAACAAGGGATTTCCTCCCAGAGGAGATGATAGGGAGGCAGGAGACGATTGAAAAGATAAGGTCAGTCTTTGAGGTGTACGGATTCAGCCCCTCCGAGACGCCGGCCTTCGAGTATGCGGAACTGCTGGAGGGCAAATACGGGGAGGAGGAGAAGCTCATCTATAAGTTCGAGGACATGGGCGGCAGGAAGCTCGCGCTGAGGTATGACCTGACGGTCCCCTTGGTAAGGCTGTTCGGCTCGAACGCACTCACCACACCCTTCAAAAGGTACTGCATCGCGCGTGTATGGAGGTTCGACCGGCCGCAGAAAGGTAGATATCGGGAGTTCTGGCAGTGCGATGTCGATATCGTGGGGTCAAAATCAATGATGGCCGACGCGGAGGTCGTGGCATGCGCCATAGACGCCCTGGAGGCGGTGGGGCTCAAGGAGTTCAAGTTCAAGATAAACAACAGGAAGCTGTTGGATGCAATAATGAAAAAGGTCGGGATACCGGAGGGGAAAGAGCTGGAAGCCTTCAGGGCACTTGACAAGCTTGAGAAGTTCGGGGTGGACCAGGTCAGAAAAGAGTTTAAGGAACGCGGGATAGACGCCAAGAAGGGGGCGGAACTCCTGGAGTTCCTTAAACTCGGGGACCTGGGTGAGATAGAAAAGAATATAGGGGGGAACGAAGGGATAAATGAACTGAGGGAGATCCTAGACTACCTGAAAGCCGTCGGGAAGGACAAGAGAGTTCTTGTCGACCTGTCGATGGCGCGCGGCCTGGATTACTACACCGGCCCCATCTTTGAGGTGGAAGAGGGCAGTTACGGCTCCATAGCTGGCGGGGGCAGGTATGACAATCTTATAAAACGGATAACTGGCAAGGACGCCCCCGCGACCGGGATAAGCCTCGGGATAGAGAGGATATTGGAGGTCTTGAAGGAGAAGGGCGTGATAAAGGACAGGAAGACCCTGGCGCAGGTATATGTCCTGTGCGTGGACGACGAGTCGAAAAAAGAGGCGCTGCAGATAGTCGACAAATTAAGGACCGCCGGCATCCCGACTGAGACGGATGTCGTCGGCAGGAACTTCAGCAACCAGCTGAAATATGTGGATAAACAGGGGGTAAAAAGGGTGATCATAGTCGGGCAGAAGGACTTGAAAGAGGGGAAGGTCACGATAAAAAACATGGAATCCGGTGAACAAAAGATGGCCAGTCTGAAGGACGTGGTAGGTGCAATAAAATGACGCAGATCAGGATAGCGATCCCAAACAAGGGCAGGATGTGGGAACCCAGCAGGCAGATCTTGGAGAGGATAGGGTTGGGATTAGAGAAGGTGAGTGACAAGAGTCTGTTCATCAAAACCAACAACCCCCAGATAGACGTCATAGCGGTCAGGGTGGAGGACATACCGGAATTCGTAAGGGACGGAGCCGCTGACCTCGGCATAACCGGGAGGGATGTGATTGCTGAAAGGAGGGTCAGGGTCAGCGAGCTGCTGCCTTTGAACTTCGGCTACTGCTCACTGATACTGGCGGTCCCGCAGAAGTGGGAAACAGAGTCGGTAAAGCAGCTGCCGGATAACCTCAAGATTGCTACAAAGTTCCCCAACGTCGCTAAGTCGTACCTAAAAAAGAATAAGAAGGAGGCCCAGCTGGTGATTCTTTCCGGGGCCGTGGAGATAGCCCCGATAATCGGGATAGCAGATGCCGTGATAGACCTGACATCGACCGGCACCACCCTGAAAACCCACGGTCTGAGGGTAATCGAGACGATATTGCAATCGCAGGCTGTCCTGATAGGGGACAGGGAGAATCTCAAAAAGCCCGAGAAGAGATCCCTCGTGGATGACATAATGCTGGCCATAAAGGGCGTTGTCTTCGCAGAGAAGAAGAAGTACCTGATTATAAACCTGCCGGAGAACAAGCTGCCTGAATTGGAGGGGATAACTGAGGGGCTGCTATCGCCCACCATCACAAAACTCGACAAAAAAGGCTGGGTGGCCGCGCAACTGGTCGTCGAGGAGAACAAGATCTTCAATATCATCAAAAAGGTGAAAAACATCGGCGGCAGGGATATCCTGGTAGTGCCGATAGAGAGGCTGGTGAGATGATAGAGGTGGTGAAGCTTTCGGAGCTCGGAGAGCAGGATAAAAAGAGAATCCTGAAGCGTGGGGAGGCAGAAGTAGAAAAGGCCATGGAACCAGCCAGAAAAATCCTTGAGGATGTAAAGGCCGGGGGGGACGCAGCCCTCGTGGAATACACGAAAAAATTTGATGGTGTCGATATCGGCATAGACGAACTTAGGGTAAGCAAGGAGGAGATAGACGAGGCGCTCGAGAACACAGACTCAAAACTCCTACGTGCAATCGAGAGAGCCTATAGGAACATAAAGAGGTTCCATGAGAACCAAGTTCCTAAGGATTGGAGGATTGAAGTGGAGACCGGGGTTGAGACAGGGCGCAGGGTGGTGCCGATGGACAGAGCTGGGCTCTATGTGCCCGGGGGCAAGGCTGTTTACCCCTCTGTCATGCTGATGCTCGCAGTTCCTGCAAAGATAGCAGGGGTAGGGGAGGCCATCGTATGCACGCCCCCCCGGAAGGGCGGGACAGACCCCGCAAGTCTGATAGCTGCGAGGTTATGCGGTGTTGATGCGATTTTCAAGGTGGGCGGGGTGCAGGCCATAGGGGCTATGGCCTACGGGACCGAGACCATACCGAAAGCGGATGTCATAGCCGGGCCCGGCGGGCCCTACGTATCCGCCGCGCAACGGCTTGTCGGTAAAGAGGTCAGGGTAGACTTCCCCCCAGGGCCCTCCGAGGGGATGGTCATCGCGGACAAGTTTGCAAACCCCAAGTTTGTGGCTGCTGACGTACTCAGCGAAGCAGAGCACGGACCTGATTCGGCCGGTGTATTGGTTACGGACTCGCCAGAGCTGGCCAGAAAGGTCAGCGGGGAGTTTGAGGAGATGGCAAAAGGCCTTCCGAAGGCTAGGAAGGGCTACGTCAAGGAGAACGTGAAAAAGTACAGCTACATCATACTTACGAAGGATATCGAAGAAGCGATAGGCTTTGTCGAT
>JAFGQM010000125.1 GCA_016935655.1 Candidatus Altarchaeota archaeon
GCGCGCTGGCCTGCGTAGACTACGGGACCGCCCTCGCGCCGATGAGGCTGGCGCATTATAACGGAAAGAAGATCTTTGTCTTCGTGGACGAGACGCGGCCGAGGGGGCAGGGGGCGCGCCTTACCGCCTGGGAGATGGTGCAGGAGGGCATCGACCACGCCCTTATAGCCGACAATGCGGCAGGCCATTATATGAAAAACGGCGAGGTGGACATCGTGATGACGGGTGCTGACAGGATAGCGAAAAACGGGGACGCAGCGAACAAGATAGGCACATACGAGAAGGCGGTCCTCGCGAAGGAGAACAATATCCCGTTCTACGTCGCAGCCCCGATTTCCACCTTCGATCTGTCATGCCTTTCAGGCGAGCAAATCCCCATAGAGGAAAGGGGTGTGGATGAAGTCCATATAACCTCCGGGATCGACAGCAAGGGTGAAATCAGGAGTGTCAGGACAAGCGCCCCGGGATGCATGGCCAAGAACCCTGCATTTGACGTCACCCCGGCCAAGTACATAAGAGGGTTCATCACAGAGTTCGGGCTTATAAAGCCTGAAGACGTGAAAAAACTGAGGATTTGACTATGTTTTTTTAAATCCAGACGAGCTAAAATTCAAAATGGGCGAGGCTGATATAGGGGTAATCGGAGGGTCCGGATTATACAAACTGTTTGAGAACGCACAGAGTATCCATGTCGGGACCCCGTATATAGGGGCGCCATACGGCTCGACCAGCGACGCGCTGACCTTTGGCGTCGTAAGTGAGAAAAAAATCGCGTTTATGCCCAGGCACGGGAGGAACCATAATCTCCCCCCTCATAAGATACCATACAAGGCGAACACGCACGCTTTCAAGATGGTCGGCGTGAGGAGGCTGGTGGCCCCCACTGCAGTAGGAAGCCTGCAGCCTGAAGTCAAGCCAGGGGATTTCGTCATATGCGACCAGTTGGTGGACAGGACCCATGGCAGACAGGATACCTACTTTGACGGACCGGATGTCGTGCACGTATCCTTCGCAGAACCCTACTGCCCGGAGTTGAGGAAGATCGCAGCCGAGGTATGCAAGGATTTGAACGTTTCGCACCATACAAAGGGGACTGTAGTCGTCATAAACGGCCCCAGGTTCTCCACCAAGGCCGAAAGCAAGTGGTTCTCCTCCATGGGATGGTCTGTTATAAACATGACACAATATCCGGAGAGCATACTGGCGAGGGAGATGGGGATGTGTTACCTGAATATATCCCTGGTCACCGACTATGACGCCGGCCTGGAGGGGAACGAAAAGATAAAACCTGTGACCGCTCAGGAGGTGGTGAGGATGTTTAAGGAGAACAATGAAAAGGTCAAAGAGGTGATAGCGGAGATCATAAAGAGGACCCCCGTAGAACCAACCTGCAAATGCTCAAAGGCTGTTGAAGAGGGGAAGATGTAATTCTCATTTTTATGCTTTTAAGGCTTCTAATAAAGGATAAATATGCCCTGTGGAAGAAGCGCAACCCGGAAAGGAAGGCGATTGTCCCTGTCAGCTGACGGTGGGGACCGGGCACATGTCTGTTACTGCCCCACCAGATACGGGATATGCGTCTGCGAGACGGACGAGGGGAGAGTATTGAACAAGACCGAGCACGTCGTGGCACACCACGATGCGGAGAACTACCTCAGAGTGTTGTATGAACTCTAGTATTTGATAAGGGACTCGGGTTTGTATCTGGAAAGCTTTTCCCTGCCCTTGAGGAAGCCGAGTTCTATCACGAAAAGGATAGACACTATGTTGCCTCCCAGCTTCTCAACCAAGCCGACCGTGGCTTGTATGGTCCCGCCGGTGGCAAGCAGATCGTCCACTATCACGATCCTGCTGCCGGGCTCCAAAGCGTCCTGGTGCATACAAAGAGTATCCTCTCCGTACTCTTTCTCATAGCAGAAGTCGATTGTCTTATAGGGCAGCTTGCCCGGTTTCCTCACGGGTATGAAACCACAGCCAAGCCGATACGCCAGTGGCGCGCCGAAGATAAACCCCCTGCTCTCGACGCTCACCACGTAGTCTATGTCCTGGTCCTTGACCTTCTCGTAGAGTATGTCAATAACCTGCCTGAACGCGTTCTTATCCCGGAGCAGTGGGGTTATGTCCTTGAATATTATCCCCTTTTTAGGAAAATCGGGGATATCGCGTATATATCTCTTTAGGTCCATCTACTCAGATTAGGAAAAGCTAGTACCCGAAAACCAATGATAGACTCAGTATGACTAAAAGAAACCCAGTCATGACGTATAAGATTCTTTCTTTTGATGCTGCCCTATGAGGCATTATAACCACCTAGGGGATATAAAAGCTCAAAGCTTAAAAGCTTTTAGGTCTGAAAAGGCAAAAACTATCATGTTGTATCTCATCGGGCTGGGCCTCTTCGACGAGAAAGATGTCAGTGTAAGGGGGATAGAGACCATCAAGAAGTGCGATTCCGTGTATCTGGAAAGGTACACCTCTCCATGGAGGGGCAATCTAGGGAATCTGGAAAAGGCAACGGGCAAGAGGATAAAGGAAGTCGCTAGGAGCGATCTGGAGGAGAAGTCGAAAAGGATTCTTGAAGAAGCCATAAAAAAGGACGTGGCCGTTCTGGTACCCGGGGACCCGTTGGTCGCAACCACCCATTCTGCACTAGCCCTGGAGGCTAAGAAGATCGCCATGGAAGTGAGTGTTGTGCATTCGTCCTCTGTCTTTTCAGCAGTTGCCGAGACTGGCCTACATATCTACAAGTTCGGGAGGACCGCGACTGTCGCCTATCCTGAAGAGAAGTTCTTCCCCAAGACGCCCTACACGGTCTTAGGCGAGAACAAAAAGAACAAGTCGCACACGCTGCTTTTGCTGGATGTGAAGGCCGAGGATAACAAGTTCATGACCATAAACGAGGCCGTGGAGATACTACTGGAGATAGAAGCAAGGGAGAACGAAAACGTCTTCGATAATGAAACGTTCTGCGTGGGCATTGCGCGCCTCGGAGGGGACACATTCATTAAAACAGGAAAGGCGAAGGAGTTGAAAAAATGGGATTTCGGGCCGCCGCCACACATCTTGGTAGTGCCGGGAGAATTGCATTTCACAGAGGAAGAGTTTTTGAATCTGTTCTTATAGCCAGTTAAGGAAGCCCCTTTTCTGGAGCCACTCGATCTGTGGCTTGCTGTAGCCGTACACCAAATCGCCGCGCTCGTTGGTCTGCACAGACCAGGGCTCTATGAGGACTATGTCCCCCTCCCGGGTCCACATCCTCTTCCTGACCCTGCCGGGGATCCTGCAGATCCTGATGTTGCCGTCGCTGCACCTGACCTTTGACCTCCTGTTGCCCAATCTTTCCTCTATTATCCCCAAGAGCTGGTTGCTGCGAGGCGTGATGACCCTGATAGGCTGCTGGTCCTGTTGATTGCCACTTCTTCGGTTACCCCTATTGTTCTGCATGGGCTATAATTGAGGCAGGGAAGATAAAAAGAGGGATTAAAACCTCAAACCGTAATAGAAGCGGGAGAGGGCTTTGCTCGTCTGCCTGTTCACGCTTATGAGCTGGCTGCTTTTTTTGATTTCGGCCTCAGTCCTGAAGGACCGGGCTATCTTCTCGGCAACTTTTTTGCTCCCTATGTAGATATCGATACCTCCCCTGACGCGCGTGATTTTTGTTATGAATGCGTTCTGGTCCTTGGACTTCTCTATGCGCTTCTCTATCTTTTCAACAATCTGGGGGTCGAAATCCCCCCTGATCTGCAAAACGGCCTCAAAATAACCCCCCGATTTTTTGGAACATGACGGGCAAGATACTTTTTTTACTATTACTTTGGTCTTCCGCTCCAAAAGAAAATTGCCATATTCAAGCGAAATCGTAGCTGAATACTCCTGTCCGCCGACATATATCACGTCCAAATCAAGGGCTAGGACCTCGCCCAGTTTTTCTTCTATCTCCTCCAGGTTCCCCTTGGCGTTTTTTGTGACCAGCTCGGCTACCGCATCTTCGATCTGGTCGAACTCCACCCATTTCCCGCTCATCTTGGCGGACGAGCACCTGGTGCAGTACTCGAACCCTAGAGAATTCGGCAGCTCCAGTCTCAGTTTCTTACGGAGAAAACACTCCTTGCAGAGCATGTCCACCTCTGACTTCTTGCCACAATTAGGACAGATCATCGTAGAATTAGCCGTTACTAGTGCTAAAAGCTCAGAGCGCTTTCCTGCTCCTCAGACCAAGCCATATGGCGCCCATCACTATCATGAGCACACTTAGGTAGATTATGTTTGGGGAAATTACCATAACCCCGCCGAGCAGCAGTATCACGCCTGCAAAAGAGGCCATGAGGCCGTTGTTTTTCGTGTAGTCCCTCGACCTCCTGGCAGAGAGCACGATGAGCACTGCGCCGAAGACCAGGAGCAAAACACCGAACTCAATCGCAGACAGGGCATTGTAGTTTGGCTTATTTATGAAAAACCCGCCCATGAAAGTGAATAACACGCCAGAGACCATGATTATCAGGCCGCCGAAGAAGTAGTTCCCCCTCAAAAAAAGTTCCTTTAGGGTATGCTCCTCGGTTATGACTGTATAGAACAGGAATATAGAGCCCATCCAAACCAGGATCAGGCCTATGGCAGCTGATGGGAGATTGTAGGTAGCGAGCAGGTATCCGAACAGCAAAATAGATATACCAAGGGCCAATATCAAAATCGCTACGTTATAGTAAACCGCCCTAGTCACGCCTCGATTCAACGGCCGTATACTATTGGATTTTAGATTGAGCATTTTTCCGATAAACTTAAGGGAAGGCTATTAAAAAATCACATCTTATAGACTTGGAGGTGCGGGATACCGGCGATTTTCCTTTTTGAGTTGGCGCTCTCCGGTTCCACGGATTCGCATACGCCTATGGTCTTCTCGCCGACGAGATTTGCTACTGTGCAGCTGCCCAGATGCTCCAGGAATTCCTCCTCAGCGACTATCTTCTCGCAGTAGAAATCGCGTGTAATCCTAAGTGAGAGGCCTTTTTCCTTAAAC
>JAFGQM010000002.1 GCA_016935655.1 Candidatus Altarchaeota archaeon
AGAGCCAGGAGGCAACGGGACTGAGCAGTCGGGCGAGAGCCGGGGAGGCCCTGGACGCGATGATGGCGGGGGAGGATGTGTGGAACATAGCCGCGCAGGGCAGGAAAATGGCCGCCCAGTTGTCAGGCATACACATCGATCCGATGCGCTCCAGGGGGGAGCATTTCGCCATTACAAGGCTGAGGGTGCGGAGGGATAAGGGCGTCCCGGTGATAGTCGAGGACCGCTTGAACTTCCCCAGGATGGAGGACATGCACAAATGGAAATATATCAAAAGATGGTGGAGAAACTGATTTGTCAGCAAGCAATTGATTTATTAACGACTACCTTCTAATATAACGATTCACTTAGTTCTGAAGACCCGTCTTAAACAGACCAACTTGAGAATGTGATTCTTAGAAAATAAAAGGTGGTAACAGTGGTAATGACAAAAGCCATGACCGCATACCTGCAAAGGTTGGGGTCAGGCAAACGATTGGTCAAGACTGGTCGTGGTTCGCCCACGGCTGTCTAAGCCTCATTCTTATTCTTCCCGTCCCATTCGGCTATTATATCTATGTCCATGCCCCCCGGTTTCGTGTCCCTCTCCTTGATTTTGACATGCATGGGGAAGTTTATCGCCGCGCCGGTTATTATCGCCTCGCCGCGGCCCAGGGAGGGCAGGTCGCGTATGACGTCCTCAGTGACGGCCTCAGCTGATTTCCTTATGTAATCCTGGTCCAGTGGATTCACAATCTTCATTATTATCTGCGTGTTGCACTGGGACAGCACATCCTGGTCCAGCCTGGAGGGCCTTTGGGATATGAGGCAGAGCCCCACCCCGAACTTCCTTCCCTCGCGCGCTATCCTGCGGAGTATGCCCCTAGAGACTATGGGCCTCTCATACTCCCTGGGCACGAAATTGTGTGCCTCTTCGACGACCAGGAGACACGGTATGTCCAGCTTCTCATCCCCGTAATCATTTATGTAATTCATCCTGGCATGGAATATCTTCCTTGAAAGGGCTGAGACGACAGTCTCCTTTATGCTCTCGCTGGTGCCCGAGAGGTCGATTATGGTGGCCTGGTCCAAACTCACCATCTCCTCCAGAGAGGTCTCAGTGTCGCTTATTATGTTGAACCTCCTTAGACCGTCCAGCCTTCTTATAAGCGCGCTTACCGTGGACAGATGGGCCTTTTTCGATATCTTGTCTATCCTCCCGTCCAGCTCCACGCTCCCTAGGACCTCCTCTCCGTTCTCCTCCCCGCCCTTCCTGTCCATGACCATGTGCAACAGCTCTATCAGGTCCTGGAGGTTGTAAGACCTTTTCTTCACCTCGCAGATCTCTATGATGTCATGCAGGGTGTTCTTTTGGGTCTCTGTAGTCCCGGGTATCAGGGAGGCGATGTCCTCGGGGGTGAGCCTGTCAGCCCTTATCTTCACGTTGTTTTTCGAGTTTTTCCCGACCCCAAGGACCTTGACTTTGTCAAAGATGCCGGATTTCGAGCCATCGCTCTTGTAGCCCAAATACTTGTACTCGCCGTGCGGGTCGAAGACCACGACGCTCCCGCCCTTCTTGAGGACCTCCTCTATAAGGACCCCCCCCGTGTAACTCTTGCCTGCGCCGGTCATGGCCAGTATAGCGGAGTGCATGCCGATGAGTCTGTTCAAATCCAAGTAGACGTCCACTTTTTGTCTGGCCTCCACCGACCCTATGTGCACGGACCTCTTCTCATCCACGTTCATCAGTTTTTTCAGGGTCTCATCCTTCGTGAGGAAGACTTGGGACGCGGGGCGGAGGCTGTATTTCGGGAGCTTCAGACTGTCGCCGTCCAGATGCCCTAAAATGTCCACTATCCCGACCAGGTATTCCCCCTCCCCGAAATCGTACATCCTCATGTACTCGGAAAGCTGGATGCTCTCCCTCGCGAACTCGTCCGGGAGGAGCTGGTTGCTGGCCGTGATGCCCTTTATTATCCCTACGACCTCTTTCTTGCTGATAGGCTCTACCGCTGAGACGAAGTCGTCCTTCCTGGCTAGCTTCTCCCCCTCTTTGGATACGGCAAAGATATATTTGGTCAGAGAGGTGGTTCCGATTATCCGGCCGATCTCTTGCATGGAATCTAAACGGGTACAGAATTAAAATCCTCAGACTTTTATCATTATCTTTTCCATCTCATCCGTGATCTTCTTCTTCTTGATGTCGCCCCTGACCCTGCTGGCCTCCTCCAACAGGGTGCTCATCTTCTGGTTATATTCCGTAATCTTGCTTGTGAGGGCCTTGACCTCCTCATCATAGTCCTCCCTTTCCCTTAGGAGTCCCCTTATCTTCACCCATGTCTGCAGGATGAACATTATCAAGAACAGCAGCACCACCAATAAGATTATATTTACCAGCAGTATCATCTCCAATTCGACCCCCCCTATGGTTATGGCCCCTCCGATCATTCTATGGTTGTTTTCTCAGCCTTTGAAAGCATCATCTCCAAGGTATCTATGGTCGCCTCGACCTTTTTCCTCTCCGCGCTTATGCTCTCCAACTGCTCCCCGAAGTCCTTGCTCTTGACCAGCATCTTGTATGCATTGGCCACGGCGCCAAGCAGTATCACCGACATTATCAGTTGCAGGCCCTCCGGCGTCAGCAGCAGAGCGATTATCTCCTCGATACCCATAGAGTATTAAGGGAGCTGGATTTAAAAATGTTTTTTTGATTTTAGATATAAATTCAGTAAAGCTAAAATAATACGCAATGAAAAAATCGAGGTTCGGGCAGGTCAACGCGGAGTATCTACTGATCGTCATAGTCGGGATAGCGGTTGTGGTGGGGGCTTACTCGTTTCTGAACCCGACGGTCGAGAGGACGGCCAGCTGGGGCGAGGAGGAGCTGGAGGAGCTGAAAGAGCTGATCGAGGACGGCGGCAAGTCGAAGGATGGCGAGTCAGGCCGGCCTTTTGCAGAGCTTGCGGGATTCCCCCCCTACTGCTGGTTTGTGTTGGAGTGTGGGAAGTATGGGTGTGGCGGGGAGTTCTTAAAACTCCTGGACCCGGATGGGGAGAACGAGGACCTGCAAAAGCTACATGACTGCTGTGGGTGTGAAGGCCCTGCCGTAGGATGCGGGCAGTATGGCACATACCCCAAGTTCGTCTATCCATTCAAGGAGACTGATTTAGACGCCTATTGCGAGGCCGTGAAGAACGACAAGGACGGCGCGATCTCAATAGAGCGTTGCAGTTGTTAGCCGGGTATGCGGCCTGCAACAAGGATTTCCCTTTGGCTCACCTGTCAATGCGCACTATCCTAATCCTCCCGTCCCTTTCCCTTGTGATTCTTATGCCCTTCGTTTTACCAGTCCCGCCGAATTCCAAGTCGAAGGTGGTCCTGTCCGGGTTCAGTCTTCTATCACTCTCAAATCTTCTCAGGATCTGGGGGAATGTGAACATGACGTCCTTGTATAAACTAAGGTACCGTGGGTTATATCCTCCCTCACCTTTTCTGAGCTCGTCTCTAACCAACCTTGCCACCTCATACAATTCCGGGCTTTCCTTTAATCTCCTCTTCAGATGGGCGTCCATCAGTCTCTCCAAGACGATACCTTCGGACTTCTGCATCTCTTTTAGGCCGGAGTTGGCGGTCTTTAGAGCAGTCCTCAGCGAATAATAAGAATCTATGGCCTCGTGGATGGGCCGCCTCTCGCCCTTTTGTATGGGGCCTATCATGGCCAGGAACCGCATGGAATCCCTTATGTTGGGGTCCTTCACCTCAGCTGCGAGCCTCTTGGCCAGCGCGGGCCTCCCCACCGCCTTCTTGATGACACTGGCATCCACCCTTCTCGACAACTGCCAAAGGGGGAATCCGCCGATTCCGGCTGCTGCAAGCGGGACAGAGATCCTGGGCTCTGATGTCGCCAAGCCGCCCACAGCCAGGGGAAGACTGACAAAAGGCGCATTGGACAACACCTTCGCAGTCCTTTCTTGCCTCCTCAAGCTCCTCAAGGCCTTCTTCGGGCCCACGAATCTTGCTCTCTTCGGTGGGGGGTCCATCACTAGTTTTAATCCACTAAATCTTAAAAATACGTGTTTCTTCTCATCATTCACGCTAAAAAATAAAGACGAGTCATTATGCCACAAAAGATACCTGAGGAGCTTAGGAATAAGCTTGCCCAGTTCCAGACCCTGCAGCAGCAGCTGCAGCTGGTTGCCGTGGAGAAGCAGCGGCTTATCCTGGAAAAGGGGGAGCTAGAGGAT
>JAFGQM010000126.1 GCA_016935655.1 Candidatus Altarchaeota archaeon
AGAAGCAGGGAATGACTCCTGTGCCGGGTATGGTCTTTGAGGTAGAGGGCCGGCCTGCGCGCATACAATCGGTTTCAGGCGGGAGGGTAATGGTCGACTTCAACCACCCGCTGGCGGGCAAGGAGACTGAATACAAAGTCAAGGTCAGGGAAGTCGCAAAGACCGAGAACGATAAAATAAAATATCTTCTGGAAAAGAGCTTTAATGAGGATTCCTTAGACTTTAAGATTAGCGGGGCAGCCGAAAAGAAAAGACTGGAAGTGGGGATAACAGAGAAGCTTAGGGCCAACCGCACGCTCATTGCGATGAAGGCTGGCTTCTTCTCAGATGCCACGAAACACCTTGGGTTTAAGGAAGTCGAGTTTAAGGAACTCTGGGTGAAGAAGTAGTATCGCCCGACAAGCCCAGCTATTCCATTTTTGGTACCTTACCATATTGACTTCTCGGAATAACTATGGCAAAGATCGGGATTCTCACCTACGGCTGCGCAGTCAACCAGTCTGACTCTGAGGTAATGGCGGGCCTTCTGAAAGAGGCCGGGTTCACGATAGCCTGGGGGAGCGAGGAGCCGGAGCTAATACTGGTAAACACGTGCATTGTCAAGGGCCCGACAGAGAACAAGATAATCCGAAAACTACAGGATTTAGAAAAGGCCGGGAAGAAAGTCATTGTTGCAGGATGTATGCCCGAAGCGTACCCAGAGACATTAAAGAGATTTCCAGGATTCGCTTTTCTAGGAGTCAATTCCACTGACATACTGGAGACAGTTTCAAATTTTCTCGGGCACAGGAAAAAAACTCTAAAGCCAAGAAATGCGGAAACCAAGAAATTGCGGAGAAATAGGTACATCGCCGTTGTACCGACATCCCAAGGCTGCCTTGGAAATTGTTCCTACTGTTCGGTCAAGCTCGCGCGCGGTGATTTGAAAAGTTACACTACAAACTCCATACTCTCCCAGGTAAAAGACTCCTTAGATCAGGGTGCAAAGGAGGTATGGCTCACCTCTCAGGACAACGGCTGCTATGGTCTGGACATAGGCACAAACCTGCCGGGACTCATTCGACAAGTCGTTGCGCTACCCGGAGAGTTTAGGGTAAGGGTCGGGATGATGAACCCCCGGTTCGTTCTGGATTTCCTAGACGATCTGGTTGATGTATGCAAGAATGAAAAGGTCTATAAATTCATACACCTTCCTGTCCAAAGCGGTTCAGACAATATTCTAAGACTGATGAACCGCGGCTATACGATCGACGACTTCAAAAGAATCGTTTCAAGATTTAGAAAAGAGCTTGATTTCACCTTGTCCACAGACATCATAGTCGGGTTCCCGGGTGAGACCCAAGATGACTTAAGGAAGACGGTAGATTTATTGGAGGAAGTTAAGCCTGAGGTATTGAACCTCTCCAAGTATTGGGAGCGCAAGGGAACAAAAGCCTGTTCCATGAAACAATTGCCAAAGGATGTGATCAAGGTGCGGGGGAAAACGATTTCTCACCTCTTCTCAAAGATTTCAAGGGAGAAGGAAGAGCGATGGAAGGATTGGGAGGGCATCGTACTCATCACTGGGAAAAAGGACGGCATGTACGTTGGTAGGAACTTTGCGTATAAGCCAGTACTGGTCAAGGGGGGTGAAGACCTACTAGGCAAATTCATAGATGTACGGATAACTGAGACCAGTACAGGTGATGCGGTAGGGGAGCCAGTAAAGAGCTTCTAACCTTTTCCACCACAGAACCCACATTTTTAAGAGGCGAACTACTAAAATTTTGCTCATGGAGAAAAACAGTATACGAAAGGATTTTCTTATAGACAGATACGCCATAATAGCGGAGGGCAGAGGGTCCAGACCGGTCCAGTTTGAAAAGAACAATGCTGAGTCTGTAGGGAAAGTGTGCTTCTTTTGCCCGGGCAATGAGCATCTTACACCACCTGAGATAACAAGGACCGCAGCCGACATCGGCAATGGATGGTCAGTCAGGGTCTTCAGCAATAAGTTCCCGGCTTTGCAACCCCCCGAGGGGAGCCATGAGATCATAGTGGATACGAACAGACACGGGGTCGAGCTGGGGGATATGCCAGAAGGGGATATAAGGTCACTCTTTGAGATGTATGAGCAAAGGAGAATCGAACTGGAGAAGGAGTTCATGTATGTATCAATCTTCAAGAACAAGGGCAGAGAAGCAGGAGCGTCACTCTCGCATTCACACAGCCAGTTGATAGCAATGTACATGCTGCCCCATCTGGTTGCCAAGGAGAACGAGAAGGCTGAACAGCATTATTACACCAAAGGCAGTTGCCCCTTCTGTGACTACATCTCCACAATAGATAAAAAAAGGGTGGCCTTTGAGACCGACTCTGTCATAGCTATCACGCCAAATGCTCCTAGATACCCCTATGAACTCTGGATTTTCCCCAAGAAGCACGTAGCGAATTTTTCAGGCTTGGACGACAACGCCAAATCGGATTTTTTGTCTACACTAAAAAAGGCATTGAAAAAACTTGACAAATTGTCCGGGAGTCCGCCTTACAATTTTTACCTTCACAACTCTCCGAAGGGGAGTGAGCGCTGGTATCATTTCCATCTGGAGTTGCTTCCAAGGCTTTCTACCTACGCAGGTTTTGAGCTGGGTTCTGAGGTCTACATATGCACGGTCCCTCCGGATATGGCCGCTCAGTTCTACAGGGAGGATATCTAGCCGGCATTATACCTGAGCAATGCGGCCATGCCGCCGAATGCCACCCACAGCTGGTTGCCCTCTTCAAACTCATCACTGACTATCTCTACCTTTGCCCCGATGCCTTCGGCCTTCTCCACCAACTTGTCTATACTGCCCTCATCCAGTTTTTCGGAGATCAGCAGCGTATCCACACTACCCATCTCCAAAGCCTTGTCCACCTCATCTTTGCCGTAAGTGACCATACCGGGGTTCTTTACAAGACTATGCATGAACCTTTGCATTATCTCCTTGTGCTTGCTGGCCTCCACCTCCTTTAGGACATCCTTGCTGTCGTTTACTAGTTCTCTTATCCCCGATTCATCGGTATAGGTGATGTCCTTTACGGCCACTATCTTCTTCTTTATCTCATGGCTCATATACTCACCATCAATGAAATCCTCTTTTGTCGCAGCTGGGCCGCCTATGATAAAGCCAGTGATCTCTTTTATGTTTTGCATGAACAGGTTATTCGCGTGTTCACCTATCCTCTTCTTGAAATTGTGTGATTCCTCATCTATCAGCCTTTCGAATCTTCTATGGCTCTGGCCACCTGCCCGGTGTTTCCCGGAGTAGCCCGAGGTGAGCTTATCCAAGATGTCATACCTATCCCCCTTCAGAATGCCTATAGTAGCCACCTTGTTGTCTATCGCTATAAGGCCGTATGCGTGCTTCGGCATCAGGATCTTCTCTAAAGGCTCTGTCACAAACGTCTGGTCGCACCTGTATAATCTTATCGTGATGGGTTCGTGGGGCTCTATGGCCCACAGTTCGATATCCTGCACCCCCTCCCTTTGGGATATGTTGCCGCAGAATATTGCCAGACCGTTCTTTGGAGCCCCCTTGTAGAGGCGAAGATGCTGTATGATCTTCTCAAGCGCATCGACAACATTCTTCTTGGTGGTCTTGCCCTTAATGTTAGAGGCCGTACCCTGCTCCTGGAAGAGCTGGCCTATGACATTGTCAAGATTATAATCCGGCGTTATATAGACACTTATCAGCTCGGTATGCCTACCCCTGCAT
>JAFGQM010000127.1 GCA_016935655.1 Candidatus Altarchaeota archaeon
CTGTCGCCCGTGTGGATGCCCATGGGGTCGACGTTCTCCATGCTGCATATAGTAATACAATTGTCTCTGCCGTCCCTCATAAGCTCGTATTCGATCTCTTTCCAGCCCCCCACATACTCCTCGATCAGAGCCTCATGGTTCATACTCTTGCTCAGAGCGCGTTGGGCCACCTTAGCGAACTCTTTTTCATCGAAAGCAATACCGCCACCGGTACCACCCAAAGTGTACCCCGGCCTTATTACAGTAGGAAGGCCTATCTCAAACATCGCCTCTTGTGCTTCATGTAGACTAAAGACGGATTTGCTTCTGCAAATAGGCTCGTTGATACTTCTCATAAGCGCAGCGAATTCTTCTCTCCCCTCGCCGTTTTTTATAGTCTCTATGGGTGTTCCGAGCACTTTTACATTGTATTTCTCCAGAACCCCCAATTCAGCGAGTTTGATCGTCATATTCAGCCCTGTCTGCCCGCCCATGTTTGGCAGGATGCCATCCGGTCTTTCCTTTTCGATAATAGCCGTTACCGTCTCAGGGGTCAGGGGCTCTAAGTAGACTGCATCAGCGATGTTGGTGTCAGTCTGTATTGTGGCAGGGTTGTTGTTGACAAGAACCGTCCTTATGCCCTCTTCCCGCAGCGATAGACACGCTTGGCTGCCACTGTAATCGAACTCTGCAGCCTGCCCTATCTGTATCGGCCCGCTGCCTATTATCAAGACCTTGCCTATCCTTTCCCTAGCTACTTTCCCCATTTTTTCATCAGCCCTATGAATTCATCAAAGATGTAGTTAGTGTCTTGGGGTCCTGGAGTCGCTTCAGGGTGGTACTGCACAGACATAATCGGCAGTTCCCCGTGTCTTATCCCTTCGACGGTTTTGTCGTTGAGACTTATATGAGATACTTCAGCACCAGTGCCGTCAAGGCTTTCGGCGTCTATGGCAAAGCCATGGTTTTGTGAGGTTATGTAGACCTTCTTAGTCCTCAGATCCTTCACAGGCTGGTTGGCGCCCCTATGGCCGAACTTCATCTTGTATCTCTTCCCCCCCAGTGCAAGTCCGATAAGCTGGCTCCCGAAGCATATCCCGAAGGTCGGCAGCTGCTCATCTACTAGCTTTTTGATAGTGTCAATCACGTACTCTGCCCTCCCTGGGTCACCGGGGCCGTTGCTCACCGCGATACCGTCTGGTTCGAATTCCAATATCTTTTTGTGGTCGGTCCTGGCAGGGACCTGGACTACTTTGATGCCCCTCCTGACCAAGTTTTCGATTATACTGGCCTTCGTGCCGCAGTCTATTAGGACCATCGTGTGGGTCGCATTCTTGGTGTCGTGTATGACAACCTCCTTGGTACTGACCGAGTCCACTAGATCGACCTCAGTTATTGGCTTGGCTTTAGCGAGCTTCGCCTTTAGGTCTTCTACGTCACTTGGTTCGTAAGGGCATTTTAAGATGCCCAATAGACTTCCATGGGTCCTAAGCTTTCTCGTGAGGAATCTCGTGTCTGCACCCTCCAACCCCGGGACGCCGTGCTCCATAAGAAAATCGTCGAGGGTCTTTATAATCCTGCCGTGGCTGGGCTTATGACAGAGCTCTCTCACCACCATCCCCTCCATCCAGACTCCTTGCGACTCGAATCTTTCGGGGGTTATGCCATAGTTTCCCATAAGGGGATACGTGGGTACAAGAATCTCATATTTGAAGGATGGGTCAGTAATAGCTTCTTGATAACCAACCATACCGGTCGTGAAAACTACCTCGCCAACAGCCTCGCCTTCAGCGCCAAAGCACTCCCCTTCCACGACAGTTCCGTCTTCTAGAACTAGTACCCCTTTTTTCTTCATAAAACGAGTTTATTTAGTTATAGAGTGCAGAATATAAAAGATTTTCGCTTATCTTGAAAAAACTACCTCTTGTGCCCCACTTTTGTAAATCCCACCCAAGTCGTACACAACCTCTCCGCCCACTATTGTTTTCTCGACCTTGCCTTTTACCCTCATCCCATCAAAGGGGCTCCACGCGCATTTCGTCAGCAGGTCGTCGTTCGAGATTTTGTATCCTTTCTTCAAGTCGACAATGACTAGATCAGCGTCGTATCCCCCTGTAACTCTTCCCTTGTTTTTTATCGAAAAAATCCTAGCCGGATTCTCAGCAGCGACCCTTATGACGTCTTCTAGTCTAAGGAACCTGTTGTTCACCATGTTGAGCAACAAAGGCAGCATGGTCTCAACGCCAGGCACGCCAGCAGGTGCTTTAAGGAACTCGTCTTCTTTTTCCTCGAGTGTGTGGGGTGCATGGTCAGTCGCCACGATGTCTATAGCTCCGCTGACCAATCCATCTATCAGAGCTTTTCTGTCTTCTGCCGCCCTCAGAGGCGGGTTCATCTTCGCGAACGCACCCAGTTTTTTCTCGTACGTCTGAGTCAGAAAAAGGTGATGAGGAGTAACTTCACAGCTTAGGTTCCTGTTCCTTGCCTTGTTTTCCTTAAATGATTCGAGGCCTTTTTTACTGCTTGTGTGGCATATATGCGCGCGGTTGCCAGCCTTGTTTGCAGCTTCCAGATAAGCTTTTATGGATTCCACCTCGCACACATCCGGCCTGAGCTCGGAGTAATACCTGAACTGCCTCTTCTTCGCGAACCTTCCTACAAGTTCCTCCTTTTCGCAGTGGGCGGTTGCAGGGATCCCTCTTTTCCTCAAGACTTCAAAATATGATGGCAAAATCGACTCATCCACCAACAGATCACCAGTGGTTGAACCGAGATAAAACTTCACAGAGGCTATGTTTTCCACCTTTTCTATCTCCCTCAGATTCTCATTGGTTGCACCAAAGTGGAAACCGTAATTTACACTGCATTTCTTCTCGGCAAGCCTCCGTTTTTCTTCAAGCAGCTTTGCCGTGGTAATGGAAGGCTTGTTGTTTGGCATGTCCAGGAATGTTGTTACCCCTCCGGCAGCCGCAGCTGCCGAGCCGCTTTTCAGATCCTCCTTGTACTCCGCCCCAGGCTCGCGGAAATGGACGTGTGGGTCTATAAGGCCCGGGAGGACATATTTACCTTGGACGTCCAATACTTCCTCTGCCTTTGGGAGCCCGGATTTGAGGATTTTAAGGATTTTCCCGTTCTCGATGGCGATGCTTGCATCTATTACCCCCCGAGGGGTTACTACTCTTCCTCCCTTTACCAGCAAGTCCACCATTTGGATATTCTTACAGAGGGAGTCTAAAAAACCGGAATCGTACACTTTTATTCTTAAAGAAGGAAATATAAGGGCATTTGCGTATTTCCGTACTTCTAAAATGACTATTGGCAGGGTAGAGAAGTATCTGCATGAGAAGCGTGCCCAGGATGGCGCCCTTTTCTTTGCGATCATAGACCCTTTGGACTACTCGGATCTGGATTCCGCCGTAAAAGCTGCTAGAGAGGCCTACGAGGCTGGGTCGGACATGATAGTGGTGGGCGGCTCCACAGGGGTACAGGGCCAGACGCTTGACGTTACCGTCTCTGAGATCAAGAAGTCCATAGATGTGCCGTTGACCCTGTTCCCGGGCAATATAGCCACTGTTACAAAGATGGCTGATGCCATCTATTTCATGTCCATGCTCAATTCTAGGAACCCCTATTGGATCACGGGCGCCCAGACACTCGCTGCACCAGTCATAAAGGCACTAGGCGTGGAACCCCTGCCTGTGGGTTATACAGTGGTCGGCGAGGGCGGCACTGTGGCGTGGATAGGCGATACCAATACGATACCTCTTAAAAAGCCCCATTTGGCCGCCGCCATAGCTTTAGCGGCTAGGTACATGGGCTTTAGGTTCTTCTTTACCGATGCCGGGTCCGCCCCGCCCGAGCCGGTCCCTCCGGAGATGGTGGCCGCAGTGAGAAAGGCCATAGGGGACGAGATGTTTTACATAGATGCTGGCGGTATAAGATCAGAAGCCCATGTAAGGGCGGTAATAAAGGCCGGTGCTGATGCTGTGCAAGTTGGGACTGCAATAGAAAGCGCTAGGGATGTCAAAGAAAAGGTCCAGAAGCTAGTGAGGGCTGTAAAGGAAGAAGGTAAAAGTAGGTTGGAATAATCCACACACCCAAAACCAACCTAGGATCTTGGGAGATGGTGATGATGCCTATGCGTCGATGTGGGACTTGCTACATCTTGGGTCGAGGTTATAGGCGACGGCATCGGAGCCTCTTCTACCACAATCACATCGCTTATGGCTCTTACAGCCTTGAACGGTATCACAAAATCACCCTGGCCATCCTTAGGGAATCTGATGTCGTCTGCAGTCTCGGCATCCGGTTCTACAACTACGCTCTCCATCTCCCCTGTAGCCTCGTCAACAACTATATCGTCAAGCCTGCCTATCTCCTTACCCGTGGTAGTGATAGACCTTTTACCACCCAGTTGCCTTGCAACTACGAATCTTGCCATTTTTGAAAACCCCTATTTTTAAACGTAAAAGAAAGAAAAATACCCTATTCTACCTCTATCTTAGATGTTTGAGAAACAAAACATAAAAATAAGAGATGATACCTGACGATTTAAGGAAGCTACTTGTTAGGCAGCACTACCAACTAGTAGGGGACCATTCGGCCGTAAAGACTTGTGAGTGGCTAAGGAAGAGCCTTCGGGGTCAGGGAGTCTGTTATAAGCAGCAGTTCTATGGGGTGGAATCCCACAGATGCCTGCAGATGACCCCTGCAGTCTCTCACTGTACCCAGAAATGCCTGTTCTGCTGGAGGCCTGTTGAATGGACCCTCGGGACTGAGCTTAAGGAATATGACGACCCCGACTACATAGTGGAGGGGTCCATCAAGGCCCAAAGGCTCTTGATAAGCGGTTTTGGCGGGTTTGAGGGCGTTGACAAGAAGAAGTACAAAGAAGCCCAGAACCCCAACCAAGCGGCAATCAGCCTTTCCGGCGAGCCGACAATCTATCCCGAGCTTGGGGGCCTTATAGAATCGTTCCATAAGAACGGGTTTAAGACTACCTACCTGGTCACAAACGGGACTTTCCCGAAGGTCTTGTCGTCCTTGAGCAGGGAGCCGACGCAGCTTTACCTCAGCCTAGAGGCGTCAAACGAAGACCTCTATGAGAGATTGGACCGGCCCATAATAAAGGACGGGTGGTCCAGACTCAACGAGACCATAGACTTATTACCTTCTCTAAAGGCAAGGAAGGTTATAAGGATAACACTGATCAGGGACTGGAATCTTTCCGATGGCCTCATACCGGAGTTCGCGCGCATCATAGGCCGCGCAGAACCGGACTTTGTAGAGTGCAAGTCCTACATGTGCATAGGCTATTCCAGGAAAAGATTGACCCTGGACAATATGGTCCGGCACGAGGAGATACTCGATTTTTCAAAGAAGCTCTCAGAAGAAACAGGCTATAAGCTCAAGGACTCAAAAGAGGATAGCAGGGTAGCACTTTTAAGTAATCTTTAGCTTGTTCCTATCGTGTATGGCGGTGAACTTCACATAAACGGCCAGACCTACCAACATCGCGGCTACGGCTATCCCAAGCATGGCTATGTCCCCCACGACTTCTGCATTAAGGTCGGCCTGGGCGGCTTTTATGAACACCTCCATGGAAAGTGCGAATATAACGACTGCAAGGAATCTCGTCAGGAAGTTTCTAGCTCTCTCCTGGACGTTCATGAACCTCTGTTCCGCTATCTCCGCATCCAGGATCGATTTGGTCAGGTCCATTACGGCTATCCCGATGGCTATACTGCCCAGGGATTCTATAAGCAGGGTCGGGAAGGTACCCTCCCAGTTGATACTGACCAAGTTCGAGCCAAAAAGCTGGTCCCAGCTCTCCAGTAGCAGGCCCACCCCGAATATAACCAAGGAAATGGAGATCAGGAAAAGTATTAATGAGACAAAAAACAAACTGTTCAGTAAGAGTTTATCAAAGCTCCTTACGAATCTCTGACCTTTGAGCTCAGCCATCGGATGTCAATTTTTAAAAGATTTTCTTTAATTTAAGCGTCACCTCTATAAAAAAGGGAGATGAGTATGGGAAGATACATAGGATTGCTGTCCTTATTTTGTGTTGTGCTAGTTTTGCCTCCGTCTAGCCTTGCCGATATTGACCTCTCGGAGTATATAGACCTGGTCTCGAGCGCCCAGGAGAAGGAGAGGGAATATAACGAGGCATGGTCAAATGCACAGTATGGCAAGGCCTTTGCATTGGAAAAAGAGCTTGAATCCCTAAGGAAGTTACTGGACACGGACAAGATGAAGACGGTCAAGAAGTATGTAGAAGCTAGGCAGAGCATCCAGGAGATAGAGTCTGAGGTTATCCCACAGATACAAAGCACATTCCCAGAGTCAGATATTGTCACAACCCTGCACGATAAACTAGCAATCGCAGAACGGTACATGCTGCAAGCAGATGCCGCCTATAATTCTTCAGATTACGCAGCCGCTAGCGAGCTTATTTTACGTGCGCGTGATGAGCTCTCGGTCACAATCACCTCTGGCATACTCCTCTCAATAGCTGAGATAGACAAGGTCGAGGGGGAACTCGTGAATGCTAACTACTTCACTCCCAGCCTGAGGGAGAAATTGGATACCGCAAGAGACGAATTGAATAAAGCAAAACAGTTGTATGAGGAGGGGAAGGAAACGTTGCTTTCGGGAACCAACGATACCACACTGGCAAACCAATACTTCAAAGAGGCTTATGAGCATGCTTCCAGTGCGTTTGGTATGATAATGCAGGTTAGGGAGTTGGCAGCCAGAACCCCCCTGGAGTCCATAATCAGGTGGTCGTTGGTACTAGTCCCAATGGCGTTGGTCCTAGGCCTCCTCCTCTTCTTCTACAAGACGTTTAGGAGGATAGTCATACGATCTTCCCTCTCCAAAACCAAGGTGGAAGCTGGGAAGAAGACAATTATCGACCGTACGATTAGCGTTGTCAATCCAGAGAACCA
>JAFGQM010000128.1 GCA_016935655.1 Candidatus Altarchaeota archaeon
CCCAAGGGGAGTCCTGGAACTGATTCTGCATGCGTCGAGAACCGCATACCCCAATGAATTCGGGGGTTTGCTCAGGGGGGAAGGAACAGATATAAAAGAGGTCATTCTTTTGCCTGGGACCATACAGGGCGACAAGCATGCTATCTTCAGGCTCCACATGCTGCCCATAGATTCAAAGGCCATAGGCGGGGTGCATTCACACCCCTCGCGGAACAATAGGCCATCCCAGGCCGATCTGAATTTTTTTAAAAAGGTGGGGAATGTCAATCTGATAGTTGCATATCCCTACCAAGGCATCACAGACATCCAGGCTTATGACTCCGAAGGCAATGTGATCGGGCTAGTGGTGAAAGAGGGGGAACGGGAGGGCATATAAGGACTGGGAGGTATTATACTATTTTTTATATCTTCTCCATTATATTAGGTTATGGCCAAAGGCTCCAAACCCAAAAAACCTCCAAGGATTTATCTCAAAAAGCCGAGGTTCGTCTCCTGGGAAGAAGCCAGGGGGATGGAACGGATTCCCCGTGGGGTCATAGTAAAGCCAAAAGTCCAAAGTAGGAGCCTAGGCGAGATATCTGTTTCTGTAACCCCCGAAGGAGTGTTCCAGCCTTATTACAGGAAGACCCGGGCTGGTGAGCTTGAACTGGTCAGATATGAGAAACACCCCGATTTGCCCACCGCCATCAGGGCAAACACGCACAAGATGTCCTCGATAAAGGACGATGACCTGAGGTACGTCAGACTGCACAGGACGCTGGGCATGCTGCACGCGGACATATACAAAAACTGGGCAGGGAAAACAGAGGCCGAGAGGGCAGAGACCCTAAGGCAGGTTGAGCGCTTAAGGACACTCATGCAAGGCAGGCAAGTGCTTACAGAATGGAATGCCGTAGACAGAAGAAGGGCCGTGGAGAGGCTCGACAGATTTTTGGAGGACCCGCGTCCAGGTACGCTGCCAAGCACCTTGGTCGGTGTGAACAACGACATCGTCGCCAGGAGGGGCGATCTCTTCAGGCAGCTGAAATACCTGCCCAGGAGGAAGAGCCTGTTGGTGCAGAAGAAGATAGAGATGGACTGGTCGGCCTTCAGTCTCCTGGACCAGATGAGCGAGGTCAGAGGGAGAATGCAGGGTGCAGAAAAACTGCCTAGGGAACAGAAAGAGGCCATGCTGGTGGAGATGAGGAGGATGCGCGATGAACTCGGAGGGAGGGTGGAGCCGGAGCTCAAGAAGGATGCCCACCAACACGCTAAAAACGCCGTGGGCCTGCTCTGGAAGAACAAGCTCCCGGAGGCTGTGGAGCAGCTGCGGGAGGCGAGCAAGGCAATCGCCGTTTCCAATTCCAGATACGCTTGGCTCTACCCGGAGAGACTGGAGCAGGTGGCAAAAAGCAGGGACATGGACTTCAGAAGGAAGGTGGCTGGGAACCAGGCCACACTCTATCGCGATAATCTGGAGTATTGGCTGTCTGAATCCTCGCACGAGCCACTTAGGGAAAGCCACATAGTAGAACACCTGGAGCTCATAGGCGAAATCCTACCCAACACCCACTTTGAAGCAGTCATGAAACGAGCTGCCCAGTTGCTGCGGCAGAGAAGATTAAAGATGGCGCAACAGGTCCTCAGCGGGGCAGTGGAACACAAGTTGTATGGGGGCGGTTAGTGTGTGGAAGAGTCTAGATTAAACCTATGCTTTCCTTTTAGATTTTTTACATCTTAGGGATGCAGACAGAAGTTCCAGTAGGACGGGGTCATAAACTATCCCAAATAAAAAGCTGAAAAAGACCAGTATCAAAACGCCTAAAAACTCAAGGTTCATGACGGCCAGGACTATCTGGTAGGTGAATGGTAGAGCATCTCTATTAGCCTCTATAAACGCCCGGTTGAGATGGTAGTTCACTAAGGAGAGGCCGTATAGCACCAACGCTACAAACAGTACGAAAATTAGCTCTTTTACTATCCTTCTTTTGTGCATTTTAGATGTATTCATGGAGGGCATAAAAATAACATGCCGAGGACGGGACTTGAACCCGCGACTTCTACGTGTCTTAGAGCGCTGAACAATCAGAAACCTTATGAGCGTAGCGCTCTGACCAACTGAGCTACCTCGGCGTGAATGAAACCGATGCCTTAGGCCGAGGGTACGGCAGTGTACCCCGGCAAAAGCGCTTAATTAGTAGTTTAAGGAATAAGAAATTGATGTTTATTTTACGCCGTGTTTTAAACCCACAAATCCGCCGACTAGGTTGGTGGTCCAGACGAAGACCAGACGATAGAGGAAGACCGATGCTATCGCTATGTTGCCGTCGACGCTGAAGATTTGGGTCAGGATGCCTGCGGAGGAGGCCTCATACACGCCAAGGCCGGAGGGTATGAATGCCAAGAGGCCGGATACCGAGGCGATTATGTGGACGAAAAGTACTGCAAGGAACGGCAGCTGGATCCCAAAACCCAGTAAAATCGAGTAGAGTGTGAGCGCATGACAAAGCTGGGGTATGAAGAAGGCTATCACGCTCACGAATATGTGTACCTTGTTCCTTAAGACCAGCTCCAGGGAAGAATAGGATTTATCAAACTCCGATCTGAAGACGCATATGTCGTAGGTTATCTTACGTTTCTTGAACTTATTGTAGACCTTATTGTAGAAGAAGACTATCTTGCAGACTATCTTTTCCACAAGATCCTTCTTGGTTATCAGCAGCAGCCAGCCTATGGTCAAAAGGGCGAAGAGGACGACTATAAAGGCCGATATAGCGATCAGTGTCGAGGGTATGGATATCGAATAGTTTATTATCAGAAGTGCGAGTGCAGAGAATATTGTTGCGGATATACCCCAAGCCGAGACATAAAGGCCTATGGCCGCTAAGGATTTGGTGTACGAGATGTTATAGAATTTATTCAAAAAATATGCCATGCTAGCCTCGCCCGCAGGCGTTATGGTTGGGACTATATTATCCAGGAAGGAGCCGAATATCCATGCCCTTGCGACAACAAAAACCCTGGGTTTCAGTCTTACGCAGATAAGCGACCTATAAAGGACCCAGACTCCGGCAATGACCGCGCATATATAAAACAGGTAGCCTGTGAAGAAATGGCGTAGTGATATCTTGCTTATTGTGTTTGGCAAATCGCCACCGAGGAGGGATGTAATGAAATATATGCCGACAATCCATAGGACAAAAACCAGGAGGGTAAATGTATATTTTCTCGACATTTTTTGTAGGTAGTAAAGAATTCCAAAAATAAAAGCTAGTGGACCGGCCGGGATTTGAACCCGGGGCCTCATCCATGCCAAGGATGCGATCTACCAGGCTGATCTACCGGCCCAACGGCCAATAATTAGAAACAGGGGGAATAAAACCCGCTACTGGTGATGCGGAGCTACATAATTCACATCCTCAGACCTCTCGACCAAACATCGAAGGGCTTTTGCAGCACGTTCAGGATAGTCAAATGTGGGGATGCCATACTTTTCCAAAGCTTTCTTGTGCGTCTGTGTATAGCTGCCACCCAGACATACCACAATGATGGGCTTTTCCTGTCTTATAAATTTCTCTGAGATGATCTCGACTATGTCCGAAGTCAGTGTCGGTACCTGGAAAAGGATGTTTATAAGTATTATGTCCACGTTGGGGTCTTTCAAGGCGGCGTCTATAGCAGCAGCGTACCTGGCAGTGTCCGCATCACCTGTCAGGTCTATGGGGTTCCTTATGACGACGTATTCTGGCATCATGCTCTTGAGGCTTTTTACGGTTTCTTTGCTCAATTCCGCCAATTCCAGGCCCTCTTTCTCTATGGCGTCGGTGCTCAGTATCCCCAGGCCGCCGCCGTTGGTTATTGTCAAGACCCTTCTTCCTTTTGGTAGGGGCACTTCTATCAACGTCCTAGAGAAATCCAGGGCCTCCTCCAGGTCGTAAGCCTGTATTATACCGCACTGCCTGAATACGGCTTCATAAATCTTGGGCGATCCGGCCAGTGAAGCCGTATGACTAGAGACGGCTTCGCCACCGGCCTTTGTAGTCCCCCCCTTGATTGCTATGATGGGTTTCTTGCTCGAGACCTTGCTGGCAATCTTAATGAATGTCGGGCCGTCCCTCTCCACACCTTCCAGATAGGCACAGATTAGGGCAGTCTTCTTGTCATCGCCAAGGAAGTCGATAAGGTCTGTTTCGTCCACATCACAGGCGTTCCCATAAGAGACGAACTTCGAAAAACCATAACCGTGCATATTGGCCCAGTCCAACATCGCGCCTCCTAAGGCGCCGCTTTGTGATATGAGTGATATCCTGCCTTTCGGTGGCCTGCCAAGCCTATATGATGGCAAAAAAAGCGAGTCGACATTAGTATAAGCGTCAAAAACGCCAATGCAATTCGGCCCGATAACCCTGATTCCTGCGCTCTCGGCTATTCTAGTAATTTGGTCCTCCAAGTCCTTTCTCCCGACCTCCGCAAAACCACCACTCACTATGACGACTGCTTTCACCTCCTTCTTCGCGCATTCCTTCATGACCCCCGGGACAAGCTCTGCGTGAATCGATATTATCACTAGATCTATAGTCCCTGGAACGTCCAACAGGCTCTTGTAGCATTTCAAGTCCAGGATAGTGTCGGTGTTTGGGTTGACCGGGTATATCCTCCCGTTGAAGCCCTGTACGAAGTTCCTCAGTATGACATGCCCTATCTTCTTTGTATTCCTGCTCGCGCCTATTATCGCGACACTCTTCGGCTCAAAAAAATATTTCAGGTTTTTTGTAGTCATCTTATTTCTCTAGGACAACCCTCGCATCGGCTCCTATTATGCCCTTGCAGCCGGCGAACATGGGGTTTAAATCAAGCTCCATCAACCTCTTTTCCTTAATCATCATATTAGAAACTTTAAGTAGAACATCAACTATGGCTTCTATATTTGCCGCTTTCCTGCCTCTGAAACCTGTCAGCATGGGATAAGCTTTTAGCTCACTCAGCATCTCCAGTGCGTCCTTCTTTGTTATCGGGCAGACCCTTACTGAGACATCGCCCAATACCTCTACAAGGACGCCACCCAGGCCGAACATTATCACAGGGCCAAACTGCGGATCTCTCTTACCGCCTACGATTACCTCATAACCCTCCTCCTGGCGCTGTATCTGCATGCCCTTTATCTCGGCCTTCGGAAAGACTGACTTTACTGAATGCTCGATCTTCTTATATGCCTCTATCACCTCATAATCATCGTCTATCCAGACCCTGACGCCATGGACGTCGGTCTTGTGCACTGCCTGGGGTGAGACGACCTTCATGACCACCGGATAGCCTAGCCTGTTGGCAATCTCAACTGCCTGGTCCTCGCTCTTGGCCACACCGCTGGGGGAGAACCTTATGCCGTGGGCCTCCACAAACTTCTGGGATTCTACAACGTCCAATACTCGGCTCACCATGATAGGGTTAATTTCAAATTCCCGAAATAAAAGATTGAATGGCCATCATCTGAAGAAAAATTCCAGAGAACTGGCTATAATGGCGGTTATCAGACCAAAAAGAGCCAGCTTAGAGCCCGATATCAATATGTTTTCCTTGGACAGCTTGCCTAGGTACACGCCCAAGACAAAAAGAAGAAGCAGGGTTACCGCAACAGACAGGAGTATTGCGGTCTCTAGATCTACCAACCTGCCGACCAGCAAAAATGGTGCAATCGGAACTGTAGAGCCGATGAATGTGAAAAGGCCGTCCAAAGCGCCCCCCTGGAGTATCCTATTTTTTTGATTGGTGTATATCTTGGTGTCCTTGAGTCGGACATCGGAACCCACTAGGTCTTCCTCGGTCTTTTTTAGGTCGGCCATGATGGCCGCCCGCTCGGCAGTTAGGGCACCGAAGACATTAGAGAGGCAGTTTGCTATACCGCCGCCTAGGCCAGCTGCTATAATGACTTTCACATCCCCTCCCACAGCGGCTCCTAGAACAACACCTAGGATAGACAAGGAACCGTCGATTAGTCCTCTTGATACGTATCTGACGGAAGGCATTTGTTTCTAGTCCTGCGGGGTGTCAACATCCTCCACTATCAATTTGCCGGCGACGACATTGTCTATGCTGTGGATTGAGCCGCCATGAGACTTGATTACCCTCTCAACGTCTTTGAACGATATGTCGGCGCCCTCCAGGGTTATCTTTATGTTTGTGACGTTCTTGTCAATCTCGTTCACTAAGGAATTGACCCCTTCTGTCAAACCAAGGTCGGCTATTTCCTGCGTCAGTTTTATGACCTCGGTGGTATTCGGGATGACAACATCTAAAACCAGTCTTCTTATTTTTGCCATGGTGTTTTATATACTTTTTAGATTAAAATCTGATCTTTGAGCCGCTCTTGTCCCTGGTGTAGACACCAAACTCGCCCTTCCCTAGCTCGTCCGACCAGAAGACTGGGCCGTCCTTGCATACCATCAGGCCCTTCGGGTCAATGCAGCAAGAGCCGCAAATGCCTATCCCGCATTTCATGTATCGCTCCATGCTCAGTTGGCAGGGTATTTTAAGCTTGGTCGCAATATCGACCACCGCCTTCATCATGGCCTCCGGCCCGCAGGTAAGTATCTGGTCGCAACCTGTCCCGATGACCTTCTCCAGTAGGTCACAGGCGAAACAATGCTCGCCAAACGAGCCGTCGTCCGTTGTATAAAAGGTCTTTGCGCCGGATTTTTTGAGCCTGTCCTGCAGGATGAGTTTGTCTTTGCTCTTGACCCCGAATATGAGGGTCTTTTTGGTTTTTTTATCCTCGATTATCGGCATCAACGGTGCTATCCCGAGGCCGCCGGCGACTATGCAAACCTTCTTCCCCCTCATGTCCCATCCCCTGCCATAGGGGCCTCTCACACCTATTTTGTCGCCCTTGCCCAATGAGGCGAGTTTCTGGGTGAAGTTGCCCTTGATCTCGAACGTTATCTCCGCTTCCTTGCCTATCTTGCTCAAGCCGAACGGCTTCTCGTCTACGTTGGGTATCCACAACATGACAAACTGGCCCGGGACGGCGTCAATTTTCTTGGCAAGCCTCAGCGTGGCTGTATGCTTACTCTCTTTCTTCATCTCCAGTATCTCCACGACTTCCGGCCTATCCATGTGCCACACCCCTCATCTGGTCTAAATTTCTGTAACCTTCCTTGTTCATGAAAGTGTCCAATTCCTTTGTGATTTTTTTGAATATGTCAACACCACGCTGTCCAATCGCAGTTCCAATGCCGACTGCGCGCGCACCAGCCATTATGGCCTCTGCCGCGTCTTCGCCGGTCATGATTCCGCCGGTGGCGACTATCGGTATATCCACTACTTCAAAGATGTCGTAGACGCATCGTACCATTATCGGTTTTATAGCCGGACCGCTCATGCCGCCCCTCTTGTTCGCAAGTACCGGCGCCCTTGTTTTAAGGTCTATCACCATGCCGGGCCCCACAGTGTTTATGGCCGTTATGCCATCTGCCCCGGCCCTTTCGACTGCCTTGGCGATTTGGGCGATGCTGGGGACGTTGGGGCTAAGCTTGACTAGTAAAGGTATGCCAGTAGCCTTCTTTATAGACTTCACAATCTTCGCAGATTTCTTCGGGTCGCAGCTGAATGGCGTGCCGAACTCGTCCTGCACATTGGGGCAGGATATGTTGACTTCCAATAGGTCTGGCCCGGCAGCGGCTATCTTCTCCGTGACCTTTGAGAAGTCGCCGGCCACAGTAGCATAAAAGGATGCTATCATGGGGGTCTTCGAGATTTTTTTGTACTCCCTAATCTCTTCCAATGTCTCGTTCAGAGGTGGTGTAGAGAGGCCTATGGCATTGAGGTACCCTCCTTCCACTTCGACCATTGTCGGGTTCTTGTGCCCCTCCCTTTTCTCTGAGCCTATCGATTTGATAGTGACGGCACCAGCCCCCATATCCGCGGCTCTTTTCAGGCTAGAGGGGAACGTTCCAAGAACTCCGGAAGCGAGTATTGTCGGGTTCCTTAATTCCACACCGCAGAGCTCTGTTTTCAGGTCAGCCATCTTGATATAATTTGTTGTTAAATGATAAAAAGGTGGAATTTGAGGATTATAACATGTATCCAAAAAGTTTAAGAAGATTGAATTGTTATAAACGGGTGCCACCACCAGAAAGACCGAGACGCAGAACGATAATGATCCCCGTGTTCTGCGGTCATGGAGTGGGGATGAGCGTAGACGCCTGCCACAATCTCAACATAGGCAGGCCAGACAATTTGAGCCATGTAGTATTCTCGCCCCAGGGGGTCCATCCGCGTTCACTCGGACTAGGCCCCTTATCGCCAGAAGAAAAGAGGCATGTGAGGGAAACATCCAAGGATGTGCCATTGACCATGGCGGTAGCGCCGCCGTATAGGGATAGGATACTAGAGGCGTTCAAAGAAACAGGCGAGAAACCCCCGCATATCATAACCCTGTTCAAGGGTGAAAAGGAGATACGGCCTCAGTATCTCAAGGCCCTAAAGGAGGTGGAGGAGTACCTCAGAGAGCGGGGTCATGCTTAACACACTATAAGCGCTAAAGAAAGTTTGTTTTTATATCTTGACTCCTCTATATAATATGCCTAAGTTTATTGTCGTTACGGGTGGTGTTTTATCAGGCTTGGGGAAGGGCGTAACAACCGCTTCCATAGGCAAGATCCTCCAGTCCAAAGGTTTCTCGGCCATACCAATCAAGATAGACGGCTATGTCAATACTGATGCCGGCACCATGAACCCGTTCGAGCACGGCGAGGTTTTCGTTACCGACGACGGGGGCGAGATAGACCTGGACATCGGCCACTATGAGAGGTTCATGAACATCAGCCTGGGCAAAGAGAACAACATGACCACTGGCCTGGTCTATGGTACGGTCATAGAGAAGGAGAGGCGGGGGGACTATCTCGGAAAGACTGTACAGGTCATACCACATGTCACCGATGAGATAAAGAGGAGGATAAAAGAGGTCGCCAAGAAAAGCAGGGCTGATTTCATACTGATAGAAGTGGGCGGGACAGTGGGCGACTTGGAGAACATGGTGTTCATCGAGGCCCTGAGGGAGCTGAAACTGGAAAAGCCCAAGGACTTCCTTTTCGTCCACACTACTTTAGTGCCGACGATAATCAGCGGGGAACAGAAGACAAAGCCCACACAACACAGCGTAAAGGAGCTGCTCAGCCTAGGCATCCAGCCGGACATAATAGTATGCAGGGGGGAAAAGGAGATACCAAAAAAACTTAAAATAAAGATAGCTCTTTTCTGCTCTGTGCCAGACGATTGTGTCATAAGCAATCCGAACCTAAAAAGCCTGTACGAGGTGCCACTCAAATTCGAAGAGCAAAATCTGAGTATGATAATCTTCCGTAAGCTGGGTCTAGAGCCTAGGGAAGAGGACCTGGAAGACTGGAAAAAGCTTGTGGCAAGGGCAAAAGAGCCCAAGAGAGAGGCCACAATAGGCGTCGTGGGTAAGTACGCACATCTTGTGGACTCGTATCTCAGCATAAAGGAGGCACTGCAGCATGCCGGGATAAAGAACGATTGTAGGGTCAACATGCTGTGGATAGAGGCAGAAGACCTGGAGAAAAACGGTGCTGAGGCCTATCTGAAGGATGTCGACGGCGTGATAGTCCCAGGCGGCTTTGGATCGCGGGGCACAGAAGGCAAGATAGCTGCGATCAGATATGTCCGGGAGAACAATGTGCCGTTCTTGGGCATCTGCTACGGCTTGCATATGGCGGTCGTGGAATTCGCGCGCAATGTTTGCGGCATGAAAGGGGCTAACACAACAGAAGCAAACCCAAAGACCAAATATCCGGTCATAGACCTCCTGCCGGAGCAAAAAAAGATAAGGAGTAAGGGCGGGACTATGAGATTGGGGGCATATCCCTGCGTACTGAAAAACGGGAGTCTCGCAGAAAGGGCATATGATGCCAAAAAGATTTCGGAAAGGCACAGGCACAGGTGGGAGCTGAACAACAGGTTTGCCAAGGATCTGGAAAAATATGGGTTGATGCTATCTGGAATAAACCCTGAAACAAGGCTTGTAGAAATAATTGAGTACCCGAAAAACCGATATTTCATAGCCTGCCAATTCCATCCTGAATTCAAATCAAGGCTGGATACACCAGCCCCATTATTCGATGGATTGATCAAGGCGAGTTTGGATGCAACGGCTTAAATAGGGTTTTCCGTATCGATATCGGGGCTCTTTGGCTTTGTATCAATCTTCTCTTTTTTAGCTTTTTTCTTGGGCCTTTCTAATCCGGGGGCCTGGACGTCTTTTAGAAGATCACTTGGAGCCTCGTCGATTGGCTGACTAAACCTTCCATCCGAATGGGGCCCACCAAGGTCGGCTTGGGCACCGGTATCAGCTCTTTTCTCTACTTTGTCAATTTCGCTGGCAGTATTTTTCCGGACGGTCTTCATAAGATTGCCGAGGACTTCATCGACTGAAGGCTTTCCCTCCCTTCGGTCTAAATCCACATTGCTGGCTTCATCGCCTGTCAAAGGCGTCTGGTCCAATTCCTCTAACTCGACACCTGGGTTGGGAGTAGTTTCTTCCGGGAGTGTTTCTTCGAGAAGGCCCATGGACTTAGATTCCCCAGATTTTTGTTCCGCAGGGCTTTGTTCTTGTGCCAATTCGGGTTCCTGAGGCTCAGCTTTCTGGATCTCAGACTCCGCCTTCGCAGGCTCTTCTTTCTTCCCCCCCTCTTTTTCCTCCTTCTTGTCGTCCTTTGGCTTGTCCGTTCCCTTGGGCTTTGACTTCCTTAGTTTTATCTTCTTTGAGAGGACCTTCTTCCATAATACCACAAAAATCACACCCAGTAGGGCTAGTATCACTATGGGATTCTGGCTCTCTTTTGACTGTACTGTTGAGTTCTTCGGCTTTATTTTCTCAGGTGGCGGAGCGAGAAGCTCGGCTGAGGCTTCATTGTTTGTCTCATTCAACTCGTCGAACTTGTTCTCCGGGTCCAAGCGCGCGAGTAAGAGCCTGTCCTGAGAGCTCTCTTTGTATTTCCAAACAAAAGAGACCGTGGAACTGTCTCGCGGCTTTATCTCTGGCACGATCCTGCTCTCTAGAATCTCCTCTTCCGTATCGTTCTTTAGGAGCAATTTTACTTCTACGTTCTCGGCCCTCTGTGTGCCAAGGTTTTGTATGGTGGCCGTTATCTCTATCTCTTCCCCAGGCGCAAAAGATTTCTCTGGTACGGTAAGACCCACTATGGTCATATCCTGCTTTATGGGCCTTTCAGCATCATTGTTGGTCTCATCGGATTCTTCTACTGCGTCATCCTCATCAACTGTGGCATAGATGCTCAGTTTATTGTCCGGGAGCTCAGTGGTCCAAGTAATATTCACCGACTCGCTCGCACCTGCCCCAAGAAGCGTTACATTCGCGCGCCCTATCCCATGATCAAGTACCGGCGATCTTCTGTAGACGTCGATTATGAAGTTCTTAGCCTCCGCATCTCCGTCATTGAAAACTTCCAGTGTTATGTTTATCGTCTCGTTTGGGTAAGGTATCTCCCTGGAGAGCTTGATTGATTTGATCATGAGGTCTGGTTTTTTCAACCCATCCAACAAAACCAGTTCATTGCTATAATAAAAGCCCAGTAGCACCTCTAGATCCCCATCACTGTCCACATCCGCTAGAACGGGGGATGAATAGAAGCCAGTGCCCTTCGTATAGGACCATATCTGTTTACCCTCATTGTCGAGTGCGTAAACCTTGCCGTTGGTCGTCCCAAAGACCACCTCCGGTTCGCCGTCCCGGTTTATGTCCCCTGAGACCGGGGAGGAGAATATGGGCCAACCGCCCGTGTCAAAACTCCAAACTTCTTCCCCCTTTGATGGGCTGAGAGCATATAGTCTATTCTTCTCATCGTTTAATGCCTTTCCGTGGAGGGTCTTTTCGATAGTCACTCCGACTAGTATCTCTTTCCTGCCGTCGCCGTCCAAATCAGCGACTGTCGGGGAGGATTTTATCGGGCCACCCAGGTTGGTTTTCCATAATACTTTGCCGGCCTGAAGGGCATAGACATAACCGCTATCCGAGCCTACGACGACATCGGGGATGCCGTCACCTGTCACATCAGACAAGGCTGGTGAAGAATATATCTCTTGGGTTGTATTGAAGCTCCATGCCTTTGTCCCATTGCCATACAGAACATAGACCGCACCGTCCTGGGAGCCGACGACTATGTTGTCCTCCCCGCTCGCATACAGCTTGCCAATGGCCGGAGACGAGAACACGCCAGTGCCGGTGTCGAAAGACCATTCCAGGAGCCCGCTCTCACCATCCAATGAATAGACCGTACCGTTTTCGCTGCCTATGACAACCTCCAGGTTGTTGTCCCCGTCTATGTCAAAAACCTTCGGTGAGGATCTGAAGGCTGCATTAACAGTATAGCTCCAAAAGATGCCTCCTTTGTTGTCCAAAGCTAGTATCCGGCCGTCCATGGCCCCGAAGACTATCTCAAGCTGGCCGTCGCCATCCAGATCGGCAAGTGCAGGTGAGGAATGTATATTCTTCGCAGTCGCAAATTCCCAAATCGTCTCCCCCTTGTGGCCCAAGGCATAGAGCTTCCCGTCATCACAGCCTACGAGTATCTCGTTTTGGCCGTCATTGTCGATATCGCCCACTGCTGGGGAGGAATAGATGCCGTCAATAAACTGATGCTTCCAGGACTCCAGAATCTCATTCAGGTCACCTGCTGCCTCTGTATGGCCCGTATTCTGCAGGTCATGGCGGAACATGGGCCAAGAGTCCAAAGCTGATGCTATTGGAAGCAGCAAGGTTGTTAATATCGCCAAAGCCAAGGCCGGGTACAGATTCTTTGGGCCCATATTATTTTATCTTGCCTGTGTTAAAAAACTTGCTACTCGTACCTAAGGACAACCGCCGGCTGGAGTTTCGCCGCCTGTCTCGCAGGCAGGAAGCCGCTCATCACGGCCAATATCACAGCATAAACGAGGATCGTAACGATGAGACCGGGGGTTATCTTCGCCAAGGTCATGCCAAGGGCAGCATTGAGCCCGGCTACAGTAAGAGTGCTCAGGATCAGTCCGATAACGGCTCCGATTAGGGTCATTACAAGTGCTTCTAGGACCACTTGGGTCAAAACCTGTGTTGTCGTAGCACCCAAGGCCTTCATGACCCCTATCTCCTTCCTCCTTTCCCTCACGCTCATGAACATCACGTTCATTATCCCCAGCCCTGCTATGATGGCGGCTATGGAACCCAGCCCGAAGGTCATGACGCTCAGCTGGCCCGTGAGCTGGTTTATCTCGGCCATTACCTCCTCGTCTGTCAGGGCCTGCACACCCTCAAAGTTCCTCTCTATCTCCCTAGCCAGGATGGATGCCTCTCCAGTGTTGATGGGCTTGACCATTATTACGCTGACCTCGTCCTCTACCCCAGTTATCTCTTGAGTGGTCTCCAAATCGGCCATTATCGTATCGTCGTCGGGGACGCCAAGCTCCGCCAGAATCCCCACCACCTCATACCTCTTGTCTTGTATCATCAACTCATCCCCTACTGTTAGTCCGTTGTTCTCGGCGAATTTGCTGCCCAGCAGAAGCTCCGGCTGGCCTTCGTCGAACAGCCTGCCGTCTTCAAAGCCCACGTCGTAGCCCATGAGTTCAAGCGCGTTGGGCGGGAAACCCTGGATGGTCCCATAGCCGGGGGCTGAGCCAATCATCATCATGGCGTAGTCGTCGACGTCCGGCAACTGCCCTATCTCGTCTGCCAGACCCTCATTGATACGGCTTAACATTGAAGTCTCCAAAGTCACCCCGTCTTCGATCACTGTGATCAATCCCGACAAGTATTCTATGTTCTCGTCTATGGATACATTGATGCCCTCTGAGAAAGAGGCCATTGTAGTGACCAGGAGTATCCCTATGGAGACTCCTAGCACTGTAAGGAACGTTCTCAGCTTTCTTCTGCCGAGTTCCCGAAACGCCATATCCACGATCATTCCTGTCTCATAGCCTCCACTGGATTGACAATGACTGCCTGGTAAGCGGGGTAGAGGGAAGCAAGGATGCTAAGTATAATGCCGTAAATAAAACTGATGCCGGCCAATTCAGGCGTGACCTTCGCCACCGGGAATTCTGCCATGGCGGTGTTCAGCGCCTCGGTCCCCAATATCCCAAACAGCATTCCTATTGTTCCTCCGATGATGGCGATGACTATAGCGTCCTGGAACACTATCCTCAGAATGATAAACCTCTCGGCTCCGAGAGCCTTCATGATCCCCAATTCCCTCTTCCTTTCCATAACGGTCATTATCATAGTGTTTATAATCCCTATTGAAGCCACAATTGAGGCCACTATGCCTATGACAAGTGTCAAGGCTCTTATTTGGTTTACTGCTTCCTCAGCCCTCTGCACGGCCTGCTCAGGGGTAAGGGCCTGCACTAGATCCGATACCTCGTTTATCTCGTTGGCAATACGTTTGGCGTCCCCTATGTCAAACGGCTCCACAAGCAACATAGTGGCCTCGTCCTTTTTGTCAAATACCTCTGACAAGGTCTCATAGGATGTGATGATGCCGTAGTCCATAAAACCGTTGGTCATCTCCAAGATGCCGGCTACAGTGAAATCCTCGTTGTTTATCTTTAGGTCGTCGCCCACCGAGACACCGCTAAGCTGGGCCTGCTGATTGCCAAAAACCACTTCCATTGTCCCCGAATCCGGCCAGTCCCCGTCGACAAAGTCTATGTTCGCCACCCTTGCAGACTCCAACTTGTCGAATTCGACTCCGACCATGAAATAGTTGTTCTGTGGGTCGAGGACCATCAGCTGCCTTGCCACCTCCTTTACCCCGTCAATAGCCTCTATGTCAGACACTATCTCCGTGTCGATGGTCACCGTAGTGCTGGGCGGACCAAAGGATTCCGATGCGACGGGGCTTACTGTAATGAAACCGGCGGCGAGCTTGAGCTGTTCCATGACCAGGCTGTTTATCCCCTCAGAAATAGATCCGAGAGAGACTATGGCTGCTATGGCCAGGATGAGCCCAAACGCCGTAAGGGCTGTCCTGGTCTTATGCCTCCATAGTTCCCCGAACGTCATATCCCAATATGCCATGTTCGGCTTACTGGAACTTGCTCACGTCGATGTTTACCTTCTTCCCGCTTTTCTTTCTCCAGTACCAGAAGCCTATCACTGCGATTGCCAGTACGAGTAATATCCCTGCTGTCCCATCGCCGCCGTTCTGTTTTAGGTCGCTTGGGTCCAGGGATATTGTCTCCTCGATTATTGAAACGCCTGACTCGGAATCGAAATCCTTGAATGTCGCCTTCACCGTCAGTTCCGGTTTGCTTGGGAGGTCGAAACGGAATACCTTGTGCTTGTCAGGCTTTATCTTGTCCGTGAAGCCGGTACCAATGACTGCGCCGTCCTGCAACAGCTCGAGCTTTACGGCCTCGGCGTCTTTGTTGCCGTAGTTCGCGACATCAACTTCGATCTCGCCGTTCTTCTTGTCCACTGACATGTCGATTACCCTGAGGTCCACGAAACCGTTGACTTGGACCCCCAAAGACTTGGTGTCCGTGAGCTGCTTTTTGCTGCCCGTCCTCTGGTAATTTATGGACAATGTGGCATCTACCGGCCTTGCCTCAGCGTCATTGTCTACATCAAGATAGAATGTCACCTGCTTCGTCTCACCCATCCCCAGCTTTTCTATCAGCTCCTCATTGGACCCCGCCATCTGCAAAGGAGAGCTTGCAGTCAGGGATAGATATAGGTTCTCCAGGTCCACCGTGCCGACGTTCTTTATGGCTATTGTAACCGGCTTTGTGATGCCTGGCTCCAGCTTAGAGTCCACGCTGTCTATCATTAACTCAGTCCCCGCCTCCACGACGACTATCCCGACCGACGTGGAGAACGTCTTGGTGACGCTGTTCTCATCGCTGTATTCCACAGTAACAGTCATCGGGTGGATACCGACAGTAGCTGAATCAGAGGCCCTTATCTTAAACGTAAGTTCCGTCTCCTGTTTGGAAAGCAGAAGGTCGATATTCTTCTTCTGGCTCTCAATCGGGTATACCTCGTCTTCCGTAGGACTCAGGGAGATTATCGCATTCCTAACCCCGCCTGACCCCGGATTGCCTATAGTCAGCAAAAGGTTCTCAGAACCGCCGGGTACTACCTGTGTTTCCCTGGCTATGATCTCCAGATTCGCCCTAGATACGACGGTTATGGGTATGTTGATCTTATAGGTGTAAGATACGCCCATTATCCTGTAGTTGCCTCTTACCTCGACCGTGTAAGCCCCGGGCGGGGTGTTGGAGGCTGTTTTTACAGTAAAGACTGCGGACGTGCTGGACAAGGGCTGCACAGTCCCGATTTTTACATCATCGTCCGAACTCACACTGATCCCAGTGTCCACAGTGGTTATCCTGGCCTCCAGTTCGTCCAAAGTGAGCAGTGTGCTCGTGTCTGCAAAGGTCACTATTATCTTGGCAGATCCGCCAGAGTATATCTCATCTGGCGTAACAGTATAAGACGTCGAAAGGTAGGACGTCCCAGCGTTCACTGGGACAAAGAATAGTCCCAGCAATACCAAAGAGTACATTATTTTTTTCATTTTTTTGCCTCAGATTTTTTGTTTTTGTTGTTATTAACCTGAAATTCGCCGTCATCCATGAACTTCCCGTCAACGAGATGGAGACTTCTTCTCGCCCTCTCGGAGAGCTTTGCATCATGTGTGATTACTATCAGTGTTATGCCCTTGCTGTTCAGGTTCTCCAGTACCTCGATTATCTTCAGGCCGCTCTTTGTGTCCAGGTTCCCGGTCGGCTCGTCTGCGAGGATGATCTGCGGGTCGTTTACCAATGCGCGCGCGATGGCCACCCTCTGCCTCTCGCCGCCGCTGAGTTCCGCCGGCTTGTGTTTCAGTCTCCCCCCCAGGCCTACCAACTCCAGCAGAGCTGCGGCCTTCTTGAGCGCCAAACCTTTGGGCACGCCGTCGAACCTCATGGGAAGGGCAACGTTCTCCTGCGCCGTAAGGCCAGGCATTAGGTTGAATGTCTGGAAGACAAAACCTATCATCTTCCTTCTCACGCGCGCCAGCCCGTCCTCGCTCATCTTGGATATGTCAGCTCCCCCGAGGAGTATCCTGCCCGCTGTGGGGGTGTCCAGACAGCCTATGAGATTCAGCAATGTCGATTTCCCGCTCCCGCTGGGGCCGACTATTGCGATATACTCGCCTTTATCGGTGCAGAAGTCGACACCCCTTATCGCAGGCACCTGTACCTTCCCCATCAAGTAGACCTTCCACACCTTCTCCATCTCCAATATGCACACTTTCTTAACCATCATGGGACCAAATTGCGTTCATCTCCTTTACGCTCCTCTGGAGCAACTTTCTCGTCTTCTCAAGTTTTTTGTCCGTATTAGGGTCAGCCTTCTTAAGGGATTCCCTAAGGTTGAAGAATATGGTGAATGCAAACTGCGGCCATATGTCATACAGCTTCTCAATCCCCCTCATGTACTGGTCGTTCTGGCCCAATAAAATCTCCCTGAAGGCCGTAAGTATCTCGTCGGCCCTTTTCCTGTTTTGTTTAAGGAATTTCTCGCCTTTGGGGGTTATGTTGTATACCTTCTTGATCCCGTTGGCCTCGCACTTGGCCAGCCCTTCTTCGCTTAATGCCTGAAGCGTCGGATATACAGCACCCGGGCTTGGCTTGTAGAAGCCGTTGAATCTTTCTGATATGGACATGATAATCTGGTAGCCGTGTCTTGGTTTCTCCGAGATTGAATCAAGGATGAGTATCCTGATGTCGCCCCTTTCAAGGAACTTCTCCAGGAACATCTCCTTTACAGTCTTGAGCGTATCGATTACCTTCTCGTCCCTGAGTAGCTCCATGGCCTTCTCGTTCTTCTGCAATAATTTTTGTAGGTTCTCGTTCATGCTGGTGTATCATGATACATCGCGATATATCGGGATATATCGTTTATATCTAGAATTAACTGGTATAAAAATATTAGAGTGATTAAGAATAAGAGACTATGAATGTTAAGGCTACCCTCTAGGAACGCATACGCCTGTTATGCTCTTTTCCATTTTAATAAAGTTTTGTAGATGAAAACAACAATAAAAGCCGATTAACCCGCCTTTTAGGTCTGTTTCCTTAAATACCACATTTTTAAACCCCCAACAGCTAATTTAACAGTCGTGTTGAGGCGTACTCCTGATTCTGCTGCTTATTTCGAATGAGGGAGACACAACACAACACGGTACAGCCCCTCTGGGTCAAGTTGGTCGAGGGTGTGAGAACATACTATGAGACCAAACGTTACATGAGGGGCGCAGTTTATGATTATCCCTCCTGCCTGCGTAGTGGGCTGGGGGATTAAGAGGGTTGAACCCTCACATTATGTTTGACGCTTTAAGGAAAGCTGAGAACGGGGTCGAAATCAGTCTCTGCGTGATCCCGAATGCGGATAGGACCGCACTGGCTGGTTATGATGAATGGAAACATTGTTTCAAGTTCAAGACTAATGCCTTAGCCGAAAAGAACAAGGCTAATAGAGCTCTATTGGATTTTTTTCAGTCCCTGTTTGGGAAAGAGGTAGCTCTTACAAAAGGTGAAAGGTCTAGGAACAAGACAATACTCGTTCTCGGCGCAACCTTGGAAGACGTATCAGACAAGTTAGAAAAACAAAAATAGGTGGAAAAAATGGGTAAAGCACCAGTAGACATCATAAAATACATAATACACGCTAAAGCTGAAGCGAAAGGACTAGTAGAAAAGCCTGATTTGATCGGGGCTATTTTCGGTCAGACGGAGGGACTCTTGGGCGAGGATTTGGACCTGAGGGAGCTCCAGAAGAGCGGAAGGATCGGCAGGATTGACGCCGACATGGAGACCAAGGGCGGGGTAACGCGCGCTACGATAACAGTGCCGTCCAGCCTGGATATGGTGGAAACATCCATCATAGCCGCAGGCATAGAGACCATAACGAGGGTCGGGCCGTGCGACGCGAGCTTCAAGGTCGGCGACATCGAGGACATCCGAGAAGCCAAGAGGAAGGCGGTCATAGACAGGGCTAGGCAGATATTAAAGGATCTGTTAATCAAAGAGATACCGGATGCAAAGGAGATAGCAGAAGAGGTGAGGAAGGACGTGAGGGGCGGAGAGGTTACAAAGGTATTGGGTCTGGACGCCGGGCCGGCTGTCGACACGTCAGAAAGCGTTATATTCGTGGAAGGCAGGGCTGACGTCATCAACCTTCTGAGGAACGGCATAAAGAACGCTGTCGCTATCGGCGGGATAAAGATACCCAAAGAAGCGATAGAGCTTTGCAACAGCAAGATCTCCACAATCTTTGTAGACGGTGACAGGGGCGGCGACTTAATAGTGAAATCCCTGGAGAACAGCGGGGCCGAATTCGACTATGTGGCGAAGGCCCCAAGAGGCAGGGAAGTGGAGAACCTGACAAGAAAGGAGATTATAATGGCCCTAAGGAGGAAGGTGGCCGCAGACCAGGCATTGTCTGATCTTGGGAGAGAAGGCAAAAGGGACAATAGGGATGCTAGGGATAACAGGGACAGTAGAGATGCTAGGGACAGTAGGGATGCTGGGGAGACTACAAGCAGCAGCCGCAGAGAGCCGCGAAAATTCGAAAGGAGAGAGCCTATGGTAAGGCGCGAGCGTGAACCAATGCCTGCAAGGGAGAGCAAGGCGGACTCTGTCGAAAGCAAGCTCCTGGAGAAGCTCGGCACCATAAAAAACGAAGCCGTCTTTTTGGATGAAAACCTGGAGGAGATAAGCAGGTCTGACTTGAAAAAGGCCAAAAAAGAGGGCGAGGTGGACGCTTATGCCTTGGTCATAGACGATATAATATCGCCTGAGATCATGTCCCTGGGGAACAAGTGCAAATATGTGGTGGGCATAACGACGGCGGACAATCTCAGTGTTCCTGAGGATAAGATAGTCGTCACCAAGTTTTAGGCTTATGGATGTAGGTATCGAAAATACTTCAGAGGTTTCGTTGCCTAAGGATCCTCTGGACATGATAATAGGGCAGGAGGAAGCCGTGAGAGTAGCCAGGATTATACCCCGGCAGAGAAGGCACCTCCTCCTTGTCGGCCCACCGGGCGTAGGGAAGAGCATGATAGCAAAGGCCTTGGCTTATCATATGCCAAAGCCAAAACAGGAGATAACAGTAGTCCACAATCCCCAAAATCCTGAAAGGCCTTTTGTGACGGTGAGGGGGGTGCAGGACCTAAAGAAGGAACAAAAAATCCAGATGCTGGCGCAAGGTAAAATTGTAAGCCCGAAAGAGATACCGAAGGTCATATCAGAGAGGATGGGCTTCAGGTGCATGAAATGCGGCGAGTACAGCAGCAGCGAAGAGGAGAACTGCCCTGCCTGCAAGGGCTACAAGTTCAACGAAGAGAAGAACACCCCGTTTTCTGACCTGATATCGCAAGTCTTCAACGTCAATTTCTACGACTACCCCGAGGAAGAGGTGCATATAACCAAGGTAGACAGCAAGGGAAACGAGGAGGTCATAGTCTACCAGAACGTCAACGGGAAGTCGGTGAGGATCATAGACGGGGAGGCCTTTGAGAGTTTGAACAAGCTGGAGAAAAGGAAGAAAAGCAAGATATTAATCCCTCTGAAAAGGAATACGTTCGTCCAGGCGACCGGGGCCTCGGAGACTGAGCTGCTCGGCGATGTAAGGCACGACCCATGGGGGGGTCTGGCAGAGGCTGGCGGGCTGCTGCCGTACGAAAGGGTTATACCCGGGGCCATACACGAAGCGCATGAGGGAGTCCTATTCATCGATGAGCTGCCCCAGTTGGCGCATCTGCAACACCACATACTCACGGCCATGCAGGAGAAGGCATTCCCGATCTCCGGGATGAACCCGACCTCTTCCGGCGCATCGGTAAAGGTGCAGAAAGTACCCTGCGATTTCATTTTTGTCGGGGCCTGCAACATCAATGAGTTGGATGCCATCCTGCCCCCGCTCAGGTCGAGGGTGATAGGCGGCGGCTACGAGGTCCTTTTGGAGACGACCATACCGTACAGTGAAGAAAACGCGCATAAGTTCATCCAGTTCTTCACCCAGGAGGTCATACTGGACCAGAAGATACCCCATGGCACCGCAGGGGCTGTGAAGGAGCTTATAAAAGAGGCCCGAAGAAGGGCTGAGGAGATAGACGACGCCAAAAACGCGCTCACCCTCAGGCTGAGGGATCTGGGCGGGGTGATAAGGCTCGCCGGGGATCTGGCGAGGGTGGAGGAGTCAGAGTTCATAACAGACAAGCACATAAAAGAGGCCCTGAAAGGGGCGAAGAGCATAGAACAGCAGCTAGTCGACAAGTATGGCAGCATATGGAAGGGAAGGGCCAGGGACACCACTGTCGAGAAGCTTGTCAGCGGGGAGAAAAGAGCCACAGGATACCGTTAATTCTACAAAATGCCTTTTGAGTACTTGGACCACGAGGCTGACATAGGGATCCTCGCGAGTGGAAAAAGTCTGGAGGAGGCCTTCGAGGAGGGGGCAAAGGCCATGTTCAACGTCATGGCCGACGTCAAAAAAGTCCAGGCGAAAAAGAGGATTGGGGTGAGCCGCGAGGCTACCGACATAGCATCCCTTTTTATCGAATGGCTGAACGAATTGATAGCACAGGCAGACCTTCATAATCTGGTTTTTTCGAAATTCAAGATTAACTCCATAGAAAAGGTCAATGGCAATTTCGGCCTGGAGGGCGAGGCCTGGGGCGAGTCGATTGACCCGAAGAAGCATGATATAAAGACGGAGGTCAAGGCAGCTACATATTCGGGTCTGAAGTTCGAGGAGAAAAAGGGTAG
>JAFGQM010000129.1 GCA_016935655.1 Candidatus Altarchaeota archaeon
AAAAGCTCCTCAGAGGCGTAATAATAAAGCAAAACTGCTGCGATCGGAATTGACAATGCAAGCATAAAGATTATCAATAATGGCAGAGGGTGCGGGGGCAGTTGAAACCTGTATTCTCCCTCCCTAGGCGACTCAAAGACGAAACTTATGGCATCCCTGCTAACAAACCATATAAGAGGTATATATAGCAGCAATCCGACGAATGAGGTAAAGGGCATGTTACTGGCAATACCTATGATAGATACTCCAAGTAGCAGAAAGACCGTGATTAGAATTAGAATCAATGCACTTTCCGCCGACATGGGCTTTCCATGGCTGTACACAACCTTTTTGGACATGGTACGATTTTTCGCACCTGCATAATCAATTTGGTAATCCTTAGCCAGACTGGTTATCTCTTTGTCGGGCCTTAATCCTATCTCATTTATGCCTCTTCTAACCGATGGTTTATCATATCCCAGGTCAGGCAGAAGCTGCATTACACACTTTGCTGTGACCCCCGCAAAAATCAATGCCATTATTGTCTTTCTAAGGGCAGTTTTATCATCCTTTTTAGGTAAACTTTTCTTTACTGCTGGTGCCCCCTTAATCTCTAGGATTACCTTTCTAATCTCTTCCCAGCTATGACCGTCTCGATTTAGACTAAGAATTACGTCTATCAAGGTCTCTCCAGATTCAAGCTTCTGAATCATATCCCTTTTGGTTATATCGATCTTGGCCATCGAATCCACAATTTTCTTGTCCTAACTTGAAACTTAACTATGAAACTAAAACAGCTGGGCGAAGAAAAACTTGTGGCATGGATAAAGCAATTGGCAGGGGAGAGGAAAGGCACCGTCCTAGGCATAGGCGACGATTCTGCAGTCGTTAGGATAGGCCAAGAGTACATAGTCCTGACCTCTGACATGATACAGGAAAAAACCCACATCTATGATGGTATGAGCCATTTCCAGGCCGGAAGGAAGGTCGCTGTCTGCAATTTCTCGGATCTCGCGGCCATGGGCGCTGAACCCGTCGGTTTCCTTTTCTCTCTCGGAATTGACGATTCTGAGCTGTTCCAGAACTTTAAGGAGATCTTTAGGGGCGTTGAGACTGTCTGTGCTGAGGTGGGCGCGACCTTCTTAGGCGGCGACATGAACAAAAGCCAAAAGCTGGTGCTCTCGGGCTTTGCAATAGGAAAGATAGAAAAAAAGCACCTTATGACGCGCAAGGGCGCGCAGGCGGGGGACATAGTAGCGGTAACTGGGCATATCGGTTCTTCAGCCTGTGGTTGGAAGATACTAGAAAAGAGGCTGCCTTTGGAGAAGTTCCCAGAAGAAGAGAGGGAGAAGATAGAAGGGAACATCTTGAGCGCAAGTCTAATGCCTGAGGCCAGGGTCAAAGAGGGTAGGATACTCGCAAAGTCGGGCTATGTGACCTCATGCATCGATATAACAGACGGTCTTGCAATCTCCTTAAAGTATCTACAAAACGACTGCGGGTTTTGGATAGACGAGGATAGGATACCCGTGAGGCGGGAGATAGACTGGGTCTGCGACAAGTTCGGGCTTGACAAGGACGAGATAGTCTACCGCATAGGCGAGGACTTTGAACTACTCTGCACGATCAGGCCCCAAGGCTGGGAATACCTCAAAAAGAGAATCAAGGGATTGAATGAGATCGGGAGGGTTACGGAGGGTAACAGAGTTAAGCTGAAAAGAGGAGATGGCAGGGTGGAGACTTTAAGGCTGTCCGGCTACAATCATTTCGAAGGCTAGCATCCGGCATAACCCCCCAAGGCCACAAAAATAAGTGCCGTTACTACGGCCAATCTTGGCCTCATCTTTATGGGGGGTGCCATACCTCTCCACGACCACAAAAGGTGCGAAAAGAATAAAGGCCAGGGGCTCAAAAACTTGCACTATAAAATAGGTGAGGATCGCAAAGGCAAAGTACATGATCCAGCCCCATCTGCTTGGCCCCATATCTATATATACTCTATCGTGCTCGGGGGTTTCCCGGTTATGTCGTAAAGCACTTTCACAACAGAGGGTATCTGAGTCACTATCCTCCTCTGGATTTTGATGAGGACGTCCCACGGTATCTTCGTCGGCGTTGCAGTGAGCGCATCCTTGCTGTCCACAGACCTTACGACAATTATATTGCCAAAAGCCCTCTTATCCCCGCTTAGCCCGGTTGCCTTGTCGTTTAAGAGAACGGCAAAGCTCTGGAACGCTCCAAACTGCTTTGTCTCCTCCTCGACTATGACATGCGCCTTTTTTACTATTGCAACGCGCTCCGGCGTGACCTCTCCAATCACCCTCGCAGACAATCCTGGGCCTGGGAAAGGCATCCTTTCATAGCATTCCTTCGGCAGGCCGAGTTCCTTGGCCACAATCCTGACCTCCGGCTTATACAAATCTATGAGTGGCTCCATGACCTTTTCAAGACCCCATTGCTGTGGGTTAACCCCTATCTGCTCTAAGACATTGTGCTGGGTCTTTACGCCGCCTGCTGTCTCCTTGACGTCTGCGGCTATGGTCCCTTGGAACATGAACTTCGCGCTTGATTCTTTGACCGCCCTTCCCAGGACAGTGTAAAATATATTCCTGAAGGCTTTCCTCTTATCTTCCGGGTCTGTCTTGCCCTTGAGTGCTTTGAAGAACTCATCTGCGACATCAAGCACCTCCACGGTCATACCCAGCCTTGCAAAATCCTCCTTTACCCCCTCAGGTTCGCCTTCCCTCATCAGACCATCGTCCAAGAAGACCACCCTCAGATTGTTTCCAACGGCTTTGTGGGCCAATACCGCCACTACGGAACTGTCCACTCCCCCGGACAAAGCCACAATAGATCTCTTTTGCCCCACAGCCGATCTGATCTCAGCCATCTTTTCCTGAATAAATTCTTTAGGTTTGAAGTTTTCCATTTTTGCCCTCTTTCAGAGAATTAGTAAGTGATAAAGAAGGTATTGTACTGGCCAGTGTATTCCTCCCACTCCACATCCACCAAAGAAACAGCAGACTCTGGAGGCCCGTGATAAAGCCAGTCAACGACTTTTTTAACCTTGACCTTTTCTCCCTCCAAGAGAACCTCTACCCTGCCGTCCTCCAAGTTCCTGACCCAGCCGTTGACGCCTGATTTAAGCGCCACATCCTTTGTCGTAGACCTGAAAAAAACTCCCTGGACCTTCCCGGATACGAATACATGAGCTCTTGCCCTCATTTTGTTTTTTCTAGATATATGGTCTGCGTGGGGTACGCGAACTCTATCCCCTCCTTCTCAAATCTCCCCTTTATCTCGATGTTCATATCATGCTTTGTAGTACCCCAAAAATCGAGAGATTTTATCCAATAGATGACCAGTATGTTAAGTGAAGAGGCTCCAAATTCCGTGAACCAGATGAGGGGCTCCCTATCTGCTACTCCCTCGGTCTTTTTTATCACATCCCTCACTATCTCCACCGCCCTCTCGATTTTTTTAACTGGCGTGTTATAAGTAAGACCCATCGTGAACTTCTGCTTTAGTATAGTGTCCGGCTTTACATAGTTCTCTATGTTGGATTTTGAAAGAACTGAATTCGGTATTGTGACCACCGTATTGTCGAGCGTTTCTATCTTGCTGCTCCTCATCCCCACATCTACAACATCACCGTAAACATCCCCCACCTTCACCCTGTCGCCTATGCCAAATGGCCGGTCCATGAAGAGGCTTATACCGCCAAAGAGGTTCCCTAGGGTATCCTGTGCCGCCAACGCTATTGCTATACCGCCAATACCCAGGCCGGTTACAATAGCGGTCAGGTCGTAACCGAAGTTGGATACAATCGAAAGGATGGCAAATATCAGGATCAGACCCTTGACGACCTTTTGCAGTATCGGTATAAGCTCGTCATCCAGCGCGGTTTCATTCCTTTTGGCAAAGGGCTTTAGGTATTCTATGATAATGACGTCTGCCAGCCTCAAAATGAACCAGACTATGTTCAATGAGACCAGCACCCCGAATACACTGTTTAGGAAATCAAGCAGGCCAGATTCTAGGGTGAGCTGGTGGACACCAGTCCACACACCGAATATCACTATCAAAACAACTAGGGGCTCTTCAATGATATCCAATAGTAAGTCATCCAATCTGTTATTGGTCTTTTTCGTTACCTTTCTAACCTCATATTTGAAGAAAAAGTATATGGTTTTGCCAACGAGAAAAGACCCTATCACAATCAAGGCGAACAGGATATACTGGCCGATAGTGCTGCCCCAATAAACCGTCTGAAAAAACCCGTTTATATCCATCAGAATATCCATCCCGACCCAGTCCTCTAATTAGAGCTCAAGAAAATAAAAAGCCTGACCACTATAATCTATCAACTAATGCGATTACAAGAGAGACTATGAGGCCTATAAACAAAGGTTCCATATTGAATAGCGGCAGAGCCTTCCACAAAACAGTTGATGAGGCACCAAGGAATATGCACGATAGGATCGTTCTTTCCTTAAGTGGCTTGTCAAGCAAAATGCTTAGGGTAGGTATCGTCATTGCCGAGACCCAGACGCTCAAAAAGAATATAAGGGCAGGTATTACCTCCTGGAAGATGAGGGCCGAGACAAGGCTTGTTACCGCAAGCATTACCACAAACAGCCTGCTTATCTGCACGAGCTTATTGTCCCCGAGTTTTGTAAGCCTGCCCAAAACGTCATATGCCAGGCTGGTCCCACCCGCATGTAAAAAAGAATCTGCGGTGGACATCAATGCAGACAGAAGGCCTATGAAGACTACTGCCTGCAGCTCCGGCGATAAAACGAGCTTGGTCAGTTCCAGGAGCACAAAGTCAGGATCCTCTACGCTAAGGATGGTCGAAGCTACAAGCCCAGAGATGACTATTGTGACATCTATAAGGAACCAAATGAGCACAGATACCAGCAAGGCCTTTCTGATATCGGCTTTTGGGTTTGAGGAGAAGAACCTTTGATATAGTGGCGCGCTGGTTATGGGCAAGAAGAACAGCAATATGCACCATAGCAGTATCTCCTGGGGCCCTATATATGCGACTGGATTGAAAGACTCACTCGGCAGGTTTGAAACAAAATCCGGTGCATACCCGAAGGCCCCATAAGCCAGAACCCACATCCCCACCATCAGGAGGAAGAACTGGAGTACATCCGAATAGGCCACCGACCTCATCCCCCCGATGATGGTATACAGGGCTATTATGGAGGTTACCAAAACCATCGATTGCTCGAGGCTAAGCGGGAATAGGAGGGTCAGGATTTTACCTGCACCTATTATTGACTCTGGCACTAGGCAGTATATGCCTACAAGTATAGCCGATGATGATATGACCTTGTTGCCGTAGAACTTCCCCAAGAAATCAGGCAGTGTAACCGACTCATGCTCTTTGATTCTTTTAAGGAACGGAATCAATGCCAGGTTGCCTATGTAGAAGGGGATTATGAACCAAAGCACACCCATGCCCAGCGCATACGCAAGACCTACGCCCCCGATTATAGCACTGGAGCCGTAGAAGGTGGCCACTATGGTGGCTATTAGCACCCATGTGGATAGCGATTTGTTGGCCAAGGAGAAGCCCTCAAAACCCTTGGACCTTTTCCGAGAGTAGAACACTATGGCAAAAATAGCTATGAAATAGGTGACTATGAAAAACTGTATCATCGTAATAGTGCCTTTATCCTCTGGACTTTGTCAATCATGCCATAAAAACCTTTGTCTCTTGAAAGACCTGAGGAAAAGACGCTACATACGGGATTCTGTGCGGGTATGCGAGAACCCTCTTTTGGGATATCGGCTATATCCCCAACCTTTTTCAAATCCCCGACAGTACAATCCCTGCCGGAAAATAATATCCCTTTGCACCAGTATCCCCCAGATGTGTTTACCGCTTCTATTCCTCTGCCCTCAATTGCATCCAAGTGCATATTTACTAGATTAACTCCATAGGCACGTTGGATACAATCTTGGGTGTCCTGGAACCTCGGGTTCACCTCGATCACATAGGGCTTTTCAGCCAGTACGAAATCAATACCATTGCTGCCTCTTAATCCAAACTCGTTGCATATACGCTCAGAGATACTGAAAGCTTCTGCCCTAAGGCTATTCTCCAATGGGACTATGTTCCCACAGTACTTGAACTGCGCGCAATTGAGCTCACTTAACCCAAGAAGCTGTTCGTTTAGCGAGACTGCCCTGGACCCTTTATTGGATGAAATTACCGATACGCTAGCATTTATGCCTTGTACATACTCTTGCAGTAAGATCTCCCCATACTCCCGCAGTTGTGCCAATACTCCATCCAACCCTTCGACTAATTTGACGCCACAGCCCGATGAACCCTTTATAGGCTTTGTCACCATGGGGAAATCAAGGTTGGATGTTATTCTCTCCAATTCCCTCTTCGACCGTATAACATAATTTGAAGGATGTGGTATATGCATTTCATCCAACCTACCGAATAATTCTGTCCAATCTCTCACCCTGGACACTTCTTCATATCCGTTACCAAATATCGGACACAAGCCCTCCAGCATTCGTACGTATTTTGGATTGCATCCAATCTCTGATGTGAGCAGAAGCCCGTCTGGATGGAAGTCTTCTACAGCCATCTTAGCCTTCTCTACCAAAAGCTCAGGCGAGTAGTTTTTTATCGACGTTATCGGATTTCCTCCCTCATCAACTTGGTAGATGGTGTCTACATTGCCCTTTAGATCAATATCGCCAAAGAAGTCCACCAAGCCTACTCTTAGTCCTGCTTTCTTGGCGGCTGTAGCGACCGGCCTGCAGTTAAGCCCCACTACAAGAACCGATATCATAACGTTTTTATACTCTATAAACTAAATAAACCGCCGAAATGGCAAGAGGTTGGATATGGCGGATTTTACCAAGAGTCGCCTGAAAGCTCCTATAGAGGAAGGTAAGACCTACGACGTGGAGATCCAGGATCAAGGCAAACAGGGGGACGGCATCGCCAAGGTGGACGGCTTCGTCATCTTCGTTCCCGGTGCTGAAAAGGGTGAGAAGTGCAATGTGAAGGTGACAAGGGTTCTGAGGAATTGTGGTTTTGCTGAGAAGGTCGAATAACTTGTTTAGCATACCCCCATATTTGAAGAACAACCTATTCCTTCTCCGTTTTCCCGATAAAGTAATTTTTGCCCTATTCCGAGGATAAATCCCCTTAAAAATCCTTTGGAAACGGTAAGGAACTATCCGGGAGCTTTTAGGACCTAACGGTTCTTACAAGAACAATTAATGCCGGTTCAAGGAAACGATTACCCCAACGAATTTTAATAAACCAGCCCGTTAACCTAACGAATTCAAAATGAAAACAAGGACAGGAGTGGTAATCTTGGCGGTTTTGATTGTTTGTGGTATCTCAGTTTTTACACTACTAAGTCAAAGACTTCCGGAACAGCAACCCGCCCTGCCGGTAGGACCTTACCCCGGCCTGGAGCCAGGGCCATCCCCCTATGGCACTTTAGAGATAAAACCTGTTGATTTGTCGGGTATAGGCACAGAAAAATTGAGTTTTACAAAATATTATTCACTCGCTGGGAAGAACGTAGAACTGAAGGTGCCACAATATTCGCTCCCCCTGAATGCTCAGGACATCTCTAACTACGCCGATTTCTCAACCAAGATAGACCTGAATACCCAAGCCGAAGATTTGCTAAAGAAGAACGGTTTTGTCGTAATTGGCGATCCATTTTATGGGCAACAGGAGTACATCACAAACCCCTATGAAACACTCAAGGACAGGGAGGTCCCGATATTCATAACCTCCGACTCGCTTCTCCATCTCTATCATATACAGTTCGACGAGACCCTGAGGCAGATAGAGGAACGAGAGTTCTTTGATGCCATTTGGGGCATAAGCAAAAGCCTATTTGAGGACTCGGCCGGGAAATATAACTCCGCCACCGGCGAACTGAAAGAGGCCCTCAAGAGGAATGCAGCCTATTTTGCCGTCGGGTTGGAATCATTGAAGCCTACGGAACAGCAGTTGTGCGTGGGGCAGGAATGGGAATGCATGTACAATGACGCCTATTTCACAAAGGAAGAATTGGAGCAGTATACCTTTGAGACCCCGGGGTTTATAAAGGACCTAGTCGATTCGGAACTAGCGTTAATAAGCGCGCATGCCGGGTTCTCCAAGTCGCCGATATTCAACTACGATGAGGACTACTCCCAATACATCCCCCGGGGGCACTACACCCGCTCGGAAAAGCTAAAGAACTATTTCAAGGCCATGATGTGGTATGGGAGGATGAGCATGCTCCTCAAGGGGGGATGTGGAGCCTGCCTTGTTTCTGAGGAAGACGCCAGGATACAGACGATGGGCGCAGCTTCAATCACATCACAATTCGCCGAGATGCCAGACGTCAAGGAAAAATGGGATAGGATCTACTCTGTAACTGCTTTTTATGTCGGGTTGTCAGACGATCTGGGGCCGTATGAATATATCGATGCAATCAACAAAGTCTTTGGGAACCCCTTTGACCCCAACGACCTGACAGCGCAGAATGTTGCCGATTTAAAGGCAATGCTGGCTGAATATAGGTCACCTCAAATCTATGGTGGCACTGGGAATTGTATAATCATGCCACCATATAATTCAGAGCAGGCAGATGAGTGCCTGGAGAATACAAAAGGATTCAGACTTATGGGCCAGAGG
>JAFGQM010000130.1 GCA_016935655.1 Candidatus Altarchaeota archaeon
CAACCTAGGAGCCTTCTTGGACGGGATTGTAGACAGGTATGTGGAGATCCTGCTTTACCTGGGTCTTTTGTTTTTTTTGACGAACAACAGCGTTCAAGAACTCCTCTTGCCTTACCAGTATTGGGTCTCACTGCTGATATTCGGGGCCCTTATGCCGACCTTCGTCCGCGCGTATGCCGACCATAGGAACGTCGTTACCGAGCCAGAGGACCACAGAAGGATGGGCGGGCTGATGGAGCGCGCAGAACGGCTGATACTCCTATTTGCAGGCATGGTTCTGGGTTATTTCAATGCCATCTATTTGGGGTATATCGTAGTGGCAGTTACGATAATAACGAATTTAACAGCTTTACAGAGGATAGTCTTTGTGATTCGATTCAGGAAGGCTCATTAATCTTCATTTTCTCCAACTCAGTGTCCATCTCCTCATCGAATTTCCCCTTACCGGCTTTCTTTTTCTTCCCCCATGCGATTCCGATAACTAGATAGATTCCTAAGATTGCTGCAACGCATAGGATCACTATGAGGTTGAAGTCGAGTCCCCCATGCGTATCTATCGGGTTGATATCCTTATTATCCCCCTCACCACCATTTCCTGCACCCGTGTTATTGGAGGTCTCGTTAGACCCGTTTTCATCCCCACTCTCACCGCCCAGCCACACAGGCGTCTCGTTGCCATACCAGATCGTTCCAAAGCCGGTGAAATTTTGCGGCTTCGTCAGGGGCTTTATCCTCACGGACACGCTGTCCCAAAGGTCCCCCTCCTGCTCCCTTGCCTCTATGACCGAGGAAGTAACATATTCCGGGACTTCCCTTAGGGCGAGGAGGAACGTCTTCGATTCCCCAGCCTCTATATTGCTGCAGTTAGCTCCAGATATGTTCAGCTCCTCTATGGTCACACAGACATCGGATGCCTGCGCAGTTCCGTCGTTTGACACAACGACTAGGATATCCTTTGAATCCTCTGAGATAGTGATGTTTTGGCCATCATACGGGCTGACAATGGCCAAACTCGGACTAACGAACTCCCCACCGGAGGTCACGAAAGTGAATGTGACAGTCTCCATGTCCTTAGACAATCTATCTTGGTCATATGCAAGCATCCTCAGGGCATCGCGGTCATCTATCCCGCTGCAGTGGGCGTTATAGCTCTTTTTGTCGCCTCTTGGTATGTTTTGACCTCCTGAAGCGCTACAAGATAAATTGCCTTTTGCTGGCTCTAATTCCAACGCGACCCCATATAAGTCCGCCTCCCCTTGGTTGTGTACCCAGATCTTGAAATCTAGGTCCCCGGTCGTCGGGTATACGATCCTCATGGTCCCGGTGGGTGATATTATTTTAGCCTTTAGCTTTGGGGGGTATATTATGATTGTCACCGTTTTGCTAGTCACCTCTTCACCGTCCTTGTCGTATCCCGTAGCGGTTATCCTCGCCCTTGTGCTAGTGACGCTGCGGCTCAGGCCGGAGCCGTGGGCGTTAAAGTTGTAGCTCTCCCCACTGGCGATACTCCTGTTGTTATTGCTGACTGAGAAGTCCATGCTGTTGGACTTCACTTCCACCATTACATCAAAAGCTTGTTCGTTACCCCCGTTCTTTACAGTAATGTTCAAGTCGAGGTCCCCATTCATATCGGTCTTGAAGGTCTGGTCATCCTTGGGTCTTGTCACCTTGAGCTCTACATCAGCTAGCATGCTATTCGAGAATAACAACACTCCTAGGACTATGACAAAAATGTGGGCTTTTCTCATTTTATTATTTTCATTCTTATGGGTTAAAAATATATGGTTTCTGATGATGTGCTGAAATGTATCTATAATCGGAGGAGTATAAGGTCGTTCTTGCCCCGGCAACTTGAGCCTTGGAAAGAGGAGGAACTCCTAAAAGCCGCCAACTCCGCCCCAAGCGCGGGGAACCTACAAGCCAGGTTTTTCTATGTGGTCAAGAACCCTGAGGCAAAGTCGAATCTTTCTAGGGCTGCCTACGGGCAGTACTTTATAGAAAATGCACCCTTGGTTTTCGTAGCTTGCTCTGATAGCGTGGCGTCTTTGAAGAGGTACGGCCGAAGAGGGGAAACACTTTACGCCCTGCAGGATGCTACAGCCTCAATCCAAAACATACTTTTGGCAGCCACTGCCCTGGATTTGGGTTCCTGTTGGGTGGGGGCCTTCGATGAGGAGGAGGTGAGAGAAATCCTCTCCATTCCGAAGCACCTTAGGCCAATAGCTCTGATTCCCGTGGGTTACTCAAATGATAAACCACTTGGGACCTCTAGAAAATCTCTCGGTGAGATAGCGAAGGTGATGATTTGAGCTAGACGTAACCTATACCGAACTCATCCTTCTCTTCGTCAGTTTTCTTCTTCTTTTTCTCTTTCATGGGGCTTGGGAAGCCTGTGAGCTCTTCAGCCACATCATCCAAACCCTCCGGTTCTTCTACCTCTCCTATGCCCTCCACATACTCCTCACTCCTGGTTTTTTCCATCGGCGCAATCTCCTCCTCTTCCCCCTCTACGTCCTCTTCGGCTTCTGGTTGTTCCACCTCCTTTTTCTTGATGATGGCTCCACCAGACCTTTTACTCACTTGGCCGACACCCACCAATGCGGGCGGGGTTGTCTGCAACATCCCGACTTCTCTTAAAGGGGCTTCGATGACATCATACCCCTCTTTGCCTTCCTCGTTTGGAGCCCCTTCCTCCAATGCTTCTGTACCCTTTGATAATCTGATCTCGCTTACCCCGGAGATCAGGATAGCCCTGGTCTTTTTCTCAGTGTCGGAACATGCGAGCCACCTCAATTCCTCCAAGGCCTTTTTTTCCTGGAGTTGGCTTCCCACTCTTTTCATGTCGTTTACGCCAATCTCGAACATCGACAAAACGCCCACGAGTATCTTTTGGATGGACGATATATCCGTGTAATTCAACAACTTAGCGAACGCCTTCATAGTGCTGTCCTTCAACTCGAAACCATAACCGACGGTCATTATGTAACTGGAGCCCCCCTGAAAGAAACCTCTTAATTCCTCTGATGTCAGGTTCATGGAACCGATCCCCATCACGGAGTTACTTATCAGTCTTATGAACATTGCTATGTAGGAGTTCACTATTTTGTACGTATCCAGGATGGGCTCTTTTCTGTCTTTGCCCCTCATGCTGTTGTCGACTAATATGACTGGGGTCTTTTCCCTAAGGCTTTTTATTACCCCCTCCGATTCTGGCCCTATACCCTCGGCTACAGACGGGAGTATGACTATCGAAAGGCACAGTATACCCAAATTGGCGACCTTTTCGGCTATGATCCCGCTCACATGAGTCCCAGTCTTTCTTCCTAGGCCAGCAATCACAATAACCACACTCGCCCCGCTCAAAACTTCGTTTATTGGGTCCAATTGTCTCTTTATGGGCTCCGCCGAAGCCTCGCTGTCTGCATCTAGAGGTTCGCCTATCAGTATGCTCTTCACCTCACCCTGCACAGAAGAAATCTGGTTCTTATCAGTGTCGATAGCGACTAGGGCTATGTTGGTTTGATTCTCTTTCGCAAGCTGGTTTATAACCTTGCATCCGGCACCGCCTATGCCAAAAACGACTACTCTTTGGGTTATATCCGTGTTTTCCATTGGTCCAAATACTTAGGGAAGTATCAAGAAAAATCAAGCATAGCTGGGTTCCCTTAGCTTTGACCCACCCATATATTCCCCATACTTCTCGTAGATGTTGAGCTCCATCTCGCTTACGGAGGGCTTCGTTTTCTTCAGGGCCTCTGTGAAGTGAGACTGCTCGACCTTCTTTTTCTTTTCTGAAATAGCGAGGAATGCGGCCTCCCTGCATAGAGCCTCGATGTCGGCGCCCGTATGGCCTTCAGTCCGTTTGACCAACGAATCAAAATCTATCTTTCCAGTGGGCATATTCCTTGTATGGACCTCGAATATGCTCCTCCTTGCCTTTTCGTCCGGTGCCGGGACCAGGATTATCTTGTCGAACCTGCCGGGCCTTAAGAGCGCAGGATCCACCAGGTCCGGCCTGTTCGTCGCGGCTATAACTATGACATTCTCCAGCTTTTCTATGCCGTCCATCTCGGTCAGTATCTGGTTGAGCACTCTATCAGTCACCCTTGAAGTATCAGTTCCCCTTATGGAGGCTATGGCGTCGATTTCATCGAAAAAGACTATGCATGGGCTGACTTGTCTGGCCTTTTTGAATATCCCCCTGACTGCCTTTTCGCTTTCCCCGACCCACTTGCTCATGATTTCGGGCCCGCGGATTGTTATGAAGTTGCATTCGCTTTCGGTAGCGATGGCCTTGGCCAGAAGCGTTTTGCCGCATCCGGGCGGCCCGTACAACAACACTCCCTTGGCAGGGTTTATACCGAAGTTCTTGAAGATCTCTGGCTGCTTAAGGGGCATCTCGACCACCTTTATCAGCGTGTCTTTGACCTCATCCAGGCCGCCTATGTCCATCCATCTGACTGTTGGCGTCTCTACCATCACTTCCCTCATCGCCGAGGGCTCGACGGATTTTAGCGCATCGACGAAATCATCGTGTTTGACAATGAGCTTTTCTAAGACCTCAGCTGGTATCTCATCCTTCTCCAGGTCTATCTTCGGCAATATCCTCCTCAGGACTACCAGAGCAGCCTCCTTGGTGAGTGCAGAGAGGTCTGCGCCCACGAACCCATGGGTAGCATTTGCTATCTCACCAAGGTCGATGTCCTTCTCCAGGGGCATACTGCGGGTGTGTATCTGCAATATCTCCTTTCTCCCCGCCTTGTCCGGGACCCCTATCTCTATTTCCCTATCAAACCTTCCTGGCCTCCTCAGGGCCGTGTCTATGTCCTCTTCCCTGTTGGTGGCCCCTATGACGATTACATCACCCCTCGATTCCAGGCCGTCCATGAGGGTA
>JAFGQM010000131.1 GCA_016935655.1 Candidatus Altarchaeota archaeon
CGGGGTCTCGCGGCGGGTTCGAAAAGATGTTGTTCCTTATTATGGTGTTCTGTCCTGAGAACTGGATTCCCGAGGTCCTCGAGCCCTTTGCCAGGGCTGGGCTATAGTCAGGGTGGTAACCGAAATAGTTGTCCTCAAAGAGGTTGTACTTCGTGCTGTCGTAATGCGGCTCAGGCAGATATGCCGGGTTGTCCGGCGTCCGCGTATCCACCTTGCAGTCATACACCTCGATCAACTTCTCGGCCATGCCGTTCTCAAACCACGGGTTGGTGAATTTGTTGTTCCTGATTACATTGAAGTTCCCACATCTTATAGCCAGCAGCGCATGTTTCGATATGTTGAATGTGTTGTTCTGTATGATGTTGTAGTTGCTGTCTATTATCTGCAGGCAGTCAAAGGTGGCATTGCGGAATACGTTGTTCATCACCCTACTGTAGTTGACCTCAATGAACCTTGCCGTGCCCTTCGCATCATACAGCGCTTTGTCAAAGACGCAGTTCTTGATGACTATGTTGCTGCAGTTCCTGGCGAATATCCACCCTGCGACATTCCGGATAGTCAGACCATCAATGACTATGTTGTCAACATCCTTCAGGGTTATGACGCCCCTCGCTATAGACGCCCAGTCGTCGTTGGGGTAACTGGCCTCACCCTCCCCGAGCACGACCTCCTCCCCCCTATAGGACTTGAACACTACTGGGTTCTCGGCCGTCCCGGAGTGCTTGGGCCAGAGCACATCGTTTCCAGTTCCCGCATAAGCATTGTATATGCCACCCCTTATTAGGACCATGTCACCCGCCACCGCGACTGAGGCAGCCTTTTGCAGGGTGCAGAAGGGATGACTTATATCGTTGTTGTCTCTCGTATACGCATCGCTGCAGCCAGTTTGAAGGCCATTGCCGCCATCGTTGTCGACGTAGAGCGTATTGGCCAGGGCAGACGGGGAGATGATTATTGCTAGGGATATTATCATGAAGCTATAAAACCGGATTTTTTTGTTATTTGGGTCCATGGGGTCATTCTATATTGACTTTTTTCACTTAAAAATCAGCAATTGGTGCCCCATTCGGTTATCACAGCCATTATGTCCGCCAAGTCCACGACTGACTTGGGGGGTATCAGTGGCTCATTGTATGCCCCACCCTTTATATAGACCGTATCGCCTGGACCTGCAAGGCTTGCAGCCTGCGCTATGGTGCAGAAAGGATCGCTTAAGGAACCGGTCCCGCCCCCATCACAATTGTCGTCCACATAATAGTCGGTGGCCAAGGCTGATGGTACAAAGAGTATTAACATTACAAAGAATAGCCTAGTAAAAAACCTCCAGAGAATGCTGCATTCCATTGTTATAATCTTAATACCTCAATCTCCTCACCAACGGCTCCAGGATCTCCAGGGTCTCCTCGGGAGGATATGAAAAGTAGATCACCATGCCATCAGAGCCGAAGCCGTCCTGGGAGACAAGAGCGGGATACTTTGAATCGGCAAAACCTATGTTTGCCAGAAGGCTAGACTGGTAGCTGACCTCCACCTGGGCTATCTTGTCTACTTGCCCGACATCATATGCCCTTTTTACGCCCGTGGTCACCCAATGGTTCCTGTTGACTATCTCGATCCTTGGCATCTGGACGTTCTTGCTGCCCACGTAGGAGACGCCGAGTTTGTTCTGGAAGTGTACCGCCTTCCTCTCGGCCTCGTCCCTGAGGAACTTGCAGTCAGAGGTGTTTGAAGCCAGGGTGCAGTTGCATGACGTGAGCGTCTTCTGGTTTATGCAGACAAGGCCCCTGTCCCAGCCGAACTGCTCCCTGAGGACCCGATCATTGTATTTTACAACACCGTAGGTCCCGGCATCGCCGACCCAAATGAGGTTCCCCCCGGTCCCCACGTACTCCAAGAGGTTCAGGAGCTTGTCCTTGTCCAGGCGCTTGCAGTCCTCGACTATGATGAGCGAGTAGGGGGAGAGGAAACCCCCGCCAAGGCCTCCCGAGACCTCATTGATGTTCAACTCCTCTGAGACGAATATGAAGTTCCTGCTCAGCCGCTCCCTCAAGAGTTGCCAGTCGCCGATCGAGTCCTCGCCGTGGATTATCAGTATCATGGGGGGGCCGAAGACGCGCTCATATAGGTCCAAAAGCCAGTCGCCCACAAGGGGGATGTCCTTGAGGAATATGAAGTGGAAATGCTGCAGGACCAAGAGCAACCCTATTATAAGAAACACAGCGACAACCATGTTCACGATAAGCTTCGCCTGGTGTCTGGTCTCCTGTTCAGGTGATGGTGCTGGGTACATTTTACCTTAAATTACCCCCGGGAGCTTAAAAAGCCCGTTAACATATCTTCTTTAGCTTCCCAGAGGCCAGCTTCTTAAGGAACTCCGCATTCTCCTTGCCGCCAGAGGCGAGTATCACGTCCCCCACCAAGAGCACAAAATCCTTCTTGGGCCTGTAGGTCCATTTACTGCCCCTGCGGATGGCCACTATGTACATGCCAGTACGGGTCGCCAGCCTCAAATCGAGGAGCGAGTTATTGGCCAGGACTGAGTTCTGCTTTATCTGCGCCTTGAGTATCACCTCGTCTGCCTGTGTTATCATCTCCCTCAGGAGGGGGTGGTCAGCCTCGCCCCTGAGGACGACGTCCACTATGTCCTTTGCGGCGTCGGATATTATCTCGGCTGCATATGCGACGCGCAGTATGGCTGTCAAATCCTCTGCGTCCTGCCTGTTGCGCGCGGACAGCATGGTCTTTATCTCTATCTCGTACCTGAGGACGTCCATCTCGGCCTCCAGCTCCACCACTGTATCGGCAAGGTCCCTGCTGTTCAGCAGGAGGGCGGAATAGGCCAAGTCCATCATTGCCCCTGAGATATCCTTCATCTCTATGAGTATCTCCTTGGCGCTCTTTTTCTCCTCAACCAAATCGTCAGAAATCTTCTCGACTGTTTCGATTTCGTCCATCTTATTTTTTGTTTGTTTAGGATTTAAAAGTTCATAGTATGAAAAGGATAAAATCTGCGGACAGGAATAAAAACAATACTGTGAAGACGTCGCCTATGGTCGCAACTGTCGGGGTCAGAACGTTGTCGGGGTCCAGGCCCTTCGAGGCCGTATAGACTGCGAGAAAGACCGTGAGGAAAGTCAAAAATAGACCTGATATAGTCCCCGCTATCAGGGATATCAGGACCAAAGCCAGGAGATTCACCTCCTGCAGACCGACGCCGATGGCGACGAAATATGCGCACACTCCCAAGAAGAAAGACAGTGAGATGTTCAGGATTATGGATGCATAGACGTTTTCCTTTATGGCCTTGGTTCTGAATATCGAAAGGGAGAAGACGGAGTCTATGGTGCCTAGATGGATCGCCGAGCCTAGTCTGCTCCCCAATGCGCTGCTCACATTCCCCCTTAAGGAGAGTATGGCAGGCAGGAGTATCAGCAGGCCTGGGATAAGGTTCAGGTGCTCCTGGTAGCTGCTCAGGACCACACCTGCCAAGAGCTCGGCTAGGACCAGCAGGAACAGAATAGGCGCGCTTTCCTTGAGAATCCTGTTGAAATTCTCCACAGGAAAGTTAAGGTTACAGTCTAAAAAAGCTTGGAATGTTTTTTAGCGGGAGTATATTTTTATCCGTACTACGTCTATGTGGACTATGAAACCTGTCCTGCAGGTGGCTCTGGATTTCATCGATATGGAGCGCGCGCTCAAGATAGCCGAGGAGGTGCAGAAGAGCGTCGACTGGCTGGAGGTAGGTACACCCCTGATAAAATCCGCAGGAATGGACTCGGTTAGAATGATAAAGGAGGCCTACCCGAACAAGACCATAGTGGCGGATCTGAAGATAGCCGACGTGGGGGATGTGGAGACCGAGATGGCCGCCAAGAGCGGGGCGGATGTGGTAACAGTACTGGGGAACGTAGACGACCAGACCATCCTGCACTCCATAGAGGCGTCCAAGAACTACGGGTGCAAGGTCATGGTGGATCTGCTGAACGTACCTGATATCGCAAAGCGCGCGAAAGAGGCCGAGGAGCTGGGCGCAGACTACGTCATGGTGCACACGGGCATCGACCAGCAGATGGTCGAGAAGGACCTCTTTGGCAGGCTGGCGGAGGTCTCAAAATCAGTCTCCATACCAGTGGCTGTGGGTGGGGGGATAACGCTGGAAAACGTGGGGGATGCCCTCAAAAACGGCGCCGGCATCATAATAGTGGGCGGCACTATCACAAAGTCGCCGAAGGCTTCGGAGGTCGCGGAAAGATTCAAACTCGCCTTAGGGAAGGGCGTCAATTTCAAAACCGAGAAAAAGGAAAGGGATGTGGTATCACTATTAAGCGAGGTCTCCACGAGCAACCTGAGCGATGCCATGCACAGGAGAGGGGAGATGAACGGCATAGGACCCATAGTCTTCAAGGGGAAGATTGTGGGAAAGGCTTACACCGTCAGGGCCTACCCCGGCGACTGGTCCAAGACCGTGCAGGCGATAGACAAGGCGGAAAAGGGGGATATAATAGTCATAGATGCGCATGCATCCCAGGTAGCCTTGTGGGGCGGGCTGGCCTCCAGGAGCGCTAAAAGCAGGGGCATAGCCGGCCTGGTGATAGACGGGGCGGTGAGGGACATAGAGGAGATCGAGGAGCTGGGTTTCCCGGTATACGCACGACATGTTTCCCCGACGGCTGGGGAACCAAAAGGGCTCGGAGAACTCAATGTCCCGATAAAGTGCGGGGGTGCGGAGATAGAGCCAGGGGATTACATAGTCGCCGACCAAAACGGTGTCGTAGTGATTCCTAAAAAGAGAGCGCTAGAGATAGCCAACCGCGCGCTATACGTGAAGGAGAAGGAGGACAGGGTGAAAAAGGAGATAGACGAGGGGAAGACGCTTGGCCGGATACTGGAGCTGGGCAAGTGGGAAAAGGTATGTTAGGGTAAGCAAGAATTCGCCCACAGGCCGATTATCGCGATGATGTCGCTCAGGCCTACGTTCCCGCTGGAGTCTATGTCCGCAGCCTGGTCGGCAGTCGCCCACTTGCCTATCACCTGGATTATGTCCCCAAGTCCTATGTTCATGCCGCCATCTAAGTTGGCGTCCTTGTTGACGCAGGCAGAGTCCTTGCAGAGGTCGTAGGTGCACATGTCAGAATCAGTACATTCCAAATTTGTACTACAACCTCCCCCACAGGAATTAAGACATGCGCCCCCACAATCAACCCCGGCTTCATCCCCGTTCTTCAGTCCGTCATGACAGGAGGGCATCGAGTAGGCCTTGTCATAGAGTGGTGTGGGGCCGTCATAG
>JAFGQM010000003.1 GCA_016935655.1 Candidatus Altarchaeota archaeon
CAAAACCCGCCGCCAATGCACCAACCAATGTCGCTTTAGGGTGTGACGAAAGATAACGTCCTATATAAGGCACTGAAAATGCTGCGTAGGACAATGCGATGGGGACGAACCCGCTCGGGCTGGCCATCTCAAGATACAGACAGCTCTCGTTCAGCGAACCTCTCAAGTAACGCGCGGCCTCCCTGACCTCCGGGTCCATCTGCCCGAATGGCACGAATACATGGCCCTCCGGGAGCCTCCGCTCCAGCGGGTACAAGACAGGCTGTAACCGGTCCAGCGCCCAGTACATGTTCCTCCTCACAATCGGGCTCTTGGTCTTTTCGGCCCTGCCCTTCAGGGCGGCTGCGATCCTTCTACGGGTCCTCCGCGCGTGCATATCTTAGTTAAGCTCTGCAGCAAGAAAAACAGTTTAGGTGTAATTAATTTCTGTAAATCTAGAACAGCAAGCCGGTAGTATGCTCTGCGTTGCCGACCGACTCCCCAAGATCTCTCAGAAGCGTCTCTTCTCCGGTTAGTTTATTAATAAGCCGAAAATCGGATATAACAGCGGGATACTCGTTGTAGACGAGCTTGGTGGGTATGAAACCAAGGGCTTTTTTCCTGAACTCCCACCAGGAGTGGGCATAGGACTCGACCTCAAACTCTATGCTCTCATCCTTGTTGGCCCCGCTCACTGAAAAGGTCGGTATGTCGCCTCCAGAGCGCTTAACACGGATGTCATGGAACTCGTGCAGTTTCTTGCCGTCGAAGAATGATATATCCTTCTTCACAGCTTTCCCAAAAAAGTGTGGATTGAAGTATGACAGGACCCCGCCGTTCCCGAAATGGAACAGTCCCCAATACCACGGGACGGCCGGAGCGTTGACAAAGACCCGCTGGAAGTATGCCGTCCCCTTGATTGTTTCCCCCCTTACTTTCCCTGTGAGGTCCAAGCGGTTCGCCTTGAGAATGGAGTAACCCAGATTGCCGATATAATTGTGCGAGCAATAGTTTGGAGTCATGAATTTATGCGCCTTGCTCATGCGCGCGACGAAGTCGAAATCATCCCCTATCCTTACGGTATTCTTGTTCTTGTCGGCAGAAAACGACGTGGGGACCTTAGAGGAGGATGCCACCTGGGTTTCTGAAACCGATATGTCGCACTGCTCAAGAAGGAAGTTGTGGTGCATCTGCGCGCCGTCAAAGTACCAGGCGGCTACGGCACCGTCCATCACGCTCCTGTCCCGGATTTTTTCCAGCCTCATCCTCAGGCCGTTGCACTCGATTTTCTTCGTGTTCTTCACAGACCAGAGTATCATCAACTGGCGCGGTTTTGGGGGGTTGGCAGGATTGTCGAAGAAGAAGAGCCAGAACCACCACCACCACGCCCCCCTTGGCATGGGCTCATCCCTTATGTCAAACACCTTCTGCCCCAGGTAGTCCAAGTAAAGTCTGTCTTTCGCCATAATAGCCCAGATTTATCAAGAGGATGAATAAGTATCGTATGCGGAGAAAGCTGCGTTTTTATTCCTCAAAAGTCAAACAAAAGGGCAAAAATGGAAAAGGTATGTTCTATTTGTGGGGCGAAGAATGAAGTCGCAGTAAAGTTCCCATGCCCTTCGTGTGGCGAGGCGACGATAGTCAGATGCGGGAACTGCCGCGCTATAAACAACCCCTACAAATGCCCGAAATGCGGGTTCGTGGGGCCATAAGATGGGTGAAGTTCTCTGCACTATAAGGGTTATGCCCACCGGCGTGGACGTGGATCTGGAAAGGGTGAAAGCAGACATCCAAAAAGCCCTTTCGCCAAATGAGATATCAGAATTACCGGTGGCCTTCGGTCTGAAGGCCCTTATTGTGAAGAAGATAATCCCGGACAGCGAGGGCGGCACTGAAGTCCTTGAGGGGAAGATCAAGGGGACGGAGGGCGTCGAAAGCGCGGAGACTGTCGAGGTCACACTTGTTTGAGCTTGTTATTTCCCGTATATCTGGAACCTCCATCTTGGATCCAAACCCCCGTTGGGGCCACCTTCAAGACCACTGAGTGTGAGCTCGCAATAAACGGTCGGTGAGCAATCCACCGCCGTGAGTGCATATTCTCCACCCGAAAAGGCGCCGGTTGTAAATACTAACAGTTTCTCGATACAATCATCTGGATTATTAGAGCCGGTGCCGCAATCTTTGGGGCTGAAGGAACCCCCGTTGTTGAAATGTATCCTTATCCTATCGTCACCGCCACTGATCCTGCGGTATTGTGTCGCGATTCCAGCAGACACAAGCCTGTACCCGGCCATTGTATAAGAAAACTCTTGTACTCTTTCATCCCCCCTCAAGGTCGTCTCATCACTAGTCGAACTGGCCCATATGAAGACCCCTAGTACCACGACCAAGGCTACTACGATTATCAAAAGATATTCCAGGGTCGTCTGGCCTTTTTTAGACTCGTCCATAGCAGACCAAATCAATTAAATCTTATGGGCTTAAAAAGACTTATCAGATGGCGATCTCATACCTCAGGTTGATGCCCTGGTCGAGGGCCCTCGTAATCTTCTTCCCGCTCTTGGTCTTCCGTTTCACGACCATGTCCCCCTCCTTGTTGACGATCCCGGTGAGCAGGTAGTCGTCGCCGGCATAGATCTTGACATAATTGCCCGCATTGTGTTTCCCCAGCTCCAGGATTACGTTCTTTCCCGCGCCTGCCACCCTGACATCAGAGGCGTCCTCGGAGGAGGGAAGCACAGATATCTTCACCCCGAACTGCTTCTCGAGCGAGTCGACCACCCTGCCTCCCTTGCCGACTATCCTGGGTATCTCACTCCTGGGCGCGAAGACCATGACGCTCTTCCCCTTGTGCTCGATTTTTGCCCCGGGGGCATATTGGTGGATCTTCTCGAAAAGGTCTTCGCTTATCCGGTCGAAATCGGCTCTGTTCTTCTTCTCTAGCTCCCTGACCGGTATGACAACGACCTCTTCGCCATAGGTATAGATCTCGTACTCCAGATCACCAGTGTCGAAGTCCCTCACCTCGACTATGGGCCTTGCCAAGTCCTGCTCAGTCATGCCTGACGGGACCTTGACGGTTATGTTCAATGTATAGACTGTACTGATCTTGCCGTCTTTTATGAATATCAGCGTGTCAACGACCTGTGGTATGACCCCCAGTTCCACCTTTCCTACGAATCTCTGGATTGCGTCGATTGGTGCTGCAGCGTGCGCGACGCCCACCATGCCCACGCCCGCAAGGCGCAGGTCCTCAAAAATCAGGAAGTCGCCCTCTTTCCTTATCTCGTCGTATATGGTATAATCGGGGCGCACCAGAAGCAGGATGTCCCCGGTGTTCTTCATAGAGCCGTCCAAGGGGCCATACTGGGTTATCTCGGTCCCTACCTGTAGATCCCGCGGGTGTTCCATTGTCTTCACAACCTTGCCCCTCTTTGAGTAGAACTCCGCCAATGCCTGCGCAAATGTGGTCTTCCCAGCACCTGGGGGGCCTACGACCAGTATGCCCTCGGCCCTGTCACCAAGCCGCCTGCTGAGTTTATCGGGTAGGTTGTAGTCCGCCAGGCCCAGGACTATTATGGGGCGGACTAGGGTTATCTCCGTCGCTTCAGAGAAGGGGAATTTTGTGATGGCGATCCTGTACTGGCCCAGTTGCACTATGGTGCAGCCCTTTCTGTCGATCTCGATGATGCCCCTCTCTCTGTGGGCCTCCCCTATTATCTCGTCTATTATATCATTGAGGAACTCCTTCTCCAGTTTCTCTTTCCCGATGCATTCGAGCTGCCAATGGCCTGGCCTGCCCCTCTTTGCATATGGCTCGAGCCCTTCCTTCAGATGGACGGACATGGTTTTTGGGTCGAAATACCTCTCAAATATAAGCTCTGTCTTCTCTTTTTCGAGTACGACGGGCTCAAAGTAGATGCATGGTATGTCAAAGACCTTGGCCACGCTGGCCTGCGTCTTGTCTGAGGTGACAAGTGTGGCGTTGTGTTCCCTGGCCAGTTCCCTTATCACGGCGTCTATTGCGCCAGCGAAGGCGTATTTTATCTCCTTGTCCTCGACCCTCTTGCCGACGAACTCCAGTTTTATCCTCTTGGCCCTGTTATGCTCCTGGAGTTTGGCCAGCTCATCGAGGCCCTCGTTGCCGACCGTCTTCCCTACATTGGCCTGATGCTCCAACTCCTGGACGACAACATTGGGTATCAGTATCTCCACACCCTCCCTTATGAACTTCTCGGATATCCTGCCGTCTATGATCACTGACGTATCCGCCAGTACCCTCTCCGTTTCTTTTTTCTTCGTCATTTTTCTTCAGTCCCCGGATAGAGCATGTTCTCCATCTCGAAGAGCTTGTCTATCTCCGCATGCTTCAGTCTCTTGGATATCCTGCTGGTCTCGTCAAAATCGACCTTTTTCATGACTAAAAGATCGTCTATCACTGCTATACCCAGCCAGTCGCCGTCCGAAAGATCCAGCTGCTTCCTGATGTCTTTTGGTATGACGACCTGCCCCTTTGTAGAAAGCTTAGTCAATTCAGGCATTTTACCCCCAAAAACAATCCTGTCTTATTTTCTTACTTTTCGAATAAAAATGGATTTTTGTTGGATGGAATTATGGACGCAATTCCCGCCTCGATTAGTTTTTATTAATATGACTATAATTAAATTAGTCCGAAGATAGTCCGAAGATGCCCGACTCCAATCTCAAGGAGCTCAGGAGGCTCTCGAAGGAGCAGATGGTTCCTCAACCCCGTGTTTTTAAAAGATTTAGTTCTAAGTAATCGCGAATTATCATGGTGGGAATCGTTGGGTACGGGGGTTATGTTCCTCGATTCAGGATAAAGACCGAGGAGATAGCTGCCGTATGGAACGAGGACGGCGAGCGGATAAAGAGTGGCCTGCTCATAAATGAGAAGTCCGTCCCGGATATAGACGAGGACACTGTCACAATTTCTGTAGCTGCGGCCAAGAACGCCCTCAGGTGCGCGCAACTGAGCCCAAAAAGGATGGGCGCGCTGTATGTGGGTTCTGAATCACACCCCTATGCTGTCAAATCCTCTGCGGCCATAGTGGCCGAGGCCATAGGGACGACGCCCTATGTGATGGCAGCCAGCCTGGAGTTCGCGTGCAAGGCAGGGACCGCGGGGATCCAGATGTGCATGGGCCTGGTCGCATCGGGCATGATAGAGTACGGGATGGCGATAGGTGCTGATACTGCCCAGGGAAGACCTAACGACGCCTTGGAATACAGCGCTGCCGCAGGAGGGGCAGCCTTTATAATCGGCAAGAAGGATGTGCTGGTGGAGATAAACGATACCTTAACTTACACTACTGACACCCCTGACTTCTGGAGGAGGCAGGGGGAGGAGTTCCCGCAGCATGGGGGCAGGTTCACAGGTGAGCCCGCTTACTTCAGGCACACGACCAATGCAGTGAAGGCCCTCATGGAGAAGGTCAAATCCAAAGCTGGCGATTACGATTATTTCGTCCCGCATCAGCCAAATGGGAAGTTCCCGCTAAAACTGGCCAACGGGCTGGGGATAGAGAAGGACAAGGTGAAGCCTTCGCTCCTTGTCACACAGATAGGGAACACCTACTCCGGGGCCAGCCCCCTGGGGCTAGTGAAGGTATTGGACGATGCAAAGCCCGGGGACAGGATACTGATGGTCTCCTATGGGAGTGGGAGCGGGGCGGACGCCTTTGACATGACTGTGACAGACGCCATAAAGGGCGCGCAGAAGCGCTCCGTCAGGCTTGATGATTGTCTAAAGGACAAAGAGTATGTATCCTATGGAGTCTACTCAAAACTGAGGAGGAAACTGAAGGGGATATGACCACTGGCGTTTCGATAATCGGGGTCGGGATGACCAAGTTCGGGGAGCACTGGACCCAGGGCCTAAGGGACCTCATGGTGGAGGCAGGTGTGAAGGCCATCATGGACGCCAAGATAGACGGCCCTGACATAGATGCCGTCTATGGCGGGTGTATGAGCGCCGGCAGGCTCACGGGCCAAGAGCATATAGGTGCACTCATAGCTGACCAGAGCGGGCTTAACCCGATACCGGCTACGAGGGTCGAGGCCGCATGCTCCTCCGGGGGTCTGGCCCTGAAGCAGGGGATCATGAGCATACAATCAGGGGAGAATGAGATTGTCATAGTCGGCGGCGTGGAGAAGATGTCTGATGTCGACGTCTCCCAGGTAACTACCACTCTAGCCAGCGCGGCTGACAGGGTCTGGGAGGGCGGTTTTGGTGCGACCTTCCCGGCATTGTACGCCCTCATCGCAAGGAGGCATATGCACGAGCTTGGTACCACTGAGGAGCAGATGGCCATGGTCGCCGTGAAGAACCACAAGAATGCGGTGCATAACCCGTATGCACAATACCAATATGAGGTTACTTTAGAAGACGTGATGAAATCGGCGCCTGTTGCCGAGCCATTGAAACTCCTGGATTGTTCGCCTATAACTGACGGGGCTGCAGCTGTAATAATCGCGAAGGATAGCATAGCAAGGAAATACACTGACACCCCAATCAGAATCCTAGCATCGACACAGGCCTCAGACACCTTGTCTTTACATGACAGGGCATCCCTGACAAGGCTCGACGCCACGATGCATGCGGTCAAGGAGGCTTACGAGAGGACAAAACTGAAACCTGGGGACATAGACGTTTGCGAGGTCCATGATTGCTTCACCATAGCTGAGATATTGGCCATAGAGGACCTTGGATTCTTCAAAAAAGGCGACGGTGGCAGGGCTACCGAAGAGGGCGAAACGCAAAGAGGCGCCAAGATTTCGATAAACACCTCAGGGGGTCTCAAGGCCTGCGGGCACCCTGTGGGAGCCACAGGCGTGAAACAGGCTGTGGAGATAGCCTGGCAGCTAAGGGGGGAGGCTGGTAAACGGCAGGTGGAGTGTGAAAAGGGTATGGCACACAACATCGGTGGCAGCGGGGCCACATGCCTGGTCCACATATTCTCACGATAACCCCAAATGAAAAAACTTAGAGTAGGCCTGATAGGGGCCGGGAACATAGCCCGGGTCATAGCAAGCAACGTGAGCGACGATATAACGATTGTATGCGTCTACGACCAGCTGACTGAGAAGGCTGAAGCCTTTGCGAAAAGATACAAATGCAGATTCCTTAAAGTGGACGAATTCCCAAAACTCGACCTTGTTGTCGAGGCGGCTTCACAGGATGCTGTCGCAGAGTATGGCGAAAGGACCTTGGAGAAGGGCAGCAACTTCATGGTAATGAGTGTAGGCGCGTTCTCAGATGAAAGCCTCTTCCAAAGATTAAAGAACAAGGCTGAGGAGAAGGGTTTAAGGATTCTGATACCCTCAGGAGCTCTTGTAGGTCTAGATGGGTTAAAAGCAGCCAAGAGGGCCGGGTTAGATGAAGTAGAACTGATTACGACCAAGAACCCCAAGAGCTTTGAAGACAGCGATTATTTAAGGGAGGGGGGTATACGAGTCTCCGAGATAAGAGCGAAAACACTTTTGTTTGAGGGGGAGGCCAAAGAGGCTATACGTCATTTCCCAAAGAACATAAACGTGGCAGCGACACTATCACTCATAGGCCTCGGATTCAAGAAGACAAAAGTCAGAATCTACGCAGACCCGGGTGTGGCGCAGAACATACACGAAGTAATCGCGCGTGGGAAGTTCGGAGAGCTTCACACAAAGACTATGAACATACCATCGCCAGACAACCCAAAGACATCCTACCTTGCCGCCCTCAGCGCGCTGACCGTTATAGAGGACTTCGCGAGTTCTGTGAGAGTCGGGAATTGATAGAGTCAGCCGCCTGCAGCCTTTATTATCTTCGTTATGTCATAGTTCTTGGTCCTTATTGCAGCCTGCATGGGCGACTCACTTGGGAACCCCCCCAGTATCCTAGGGCTGGCACCGGCGGCTATGAGCTCCTCGACTATCTCCTTACCGCTCTTCGTTATGGCTAGGATTAAAGGAGTCTCATAGTCCTTGTTCCTTGCGTTGACATCTACGCCCTTAGCTATAGCTTCTTTGACGCCCGCTAAATCCTTGTTCCTGACGGCATCGAAGAACTGCTTTGGGAGATCGGGATCCATGCTCACGTTCATCAGCGAGAGGCACTCTATCGCATCCTTGTCGCCAGTAGTTGCATGGTACTTCAACGAGTTTGCAATCTCCATCTTTTGTTCCTTGAAGTCGGCACCAGCCTTCAGAAGTTCCTTCACGATATCGATGTGCGAGCACCTGAGCGCTGAGACTAGCGGCGTTTGGCCATTATAACCCTTTGCATTGACGTCTGCGCCTGCCTTTATCAGCTCCCTTGCCACATCCTTACGACCGTGGGCAATTGCAAAGTGCAGGGGAGTATCCCCATCGTCTGGGCGTTTTATGTTCACATCAGCGCCTGCCTTTATCAGCTCCTGTATCGTCTCAAGGTGACCGCCTGACGCCGCGATATGAAGCGGAGCCTCTAGGAAGCTGCTGCCTTCCTCACCCATATAATTCACATCCATGCCGGATTTTATGAGCCCCCTCAGCAGTTCGACATCACCAGAGTGGTATTGGAACCGTGAGTAGAGGGCTTTTTTGACAGCGTCTTTCGGCACAGAGACGTTCAACCTCCCTAAGAGGGCTGCAGCATCGTTGTTGCCTTCTTGTTCTGTCTGGTATTTCAAAAAAGATATCAAGGCCCCTTTATTGTCTATCTCATCGGGGTTGGCACCAGCATCCAACAGCGTCTTTATGAGCCCCAGATCCTCCATCCTGACGGCCTCCCAGAGTGGGCTGTAGCCTGCGGAGTCCTTGATGTTCGGGTTCGCCCCTTTTGCCAGAAGCTCGGTTGCTATATCAGCACTTCTATCCTTTACGGCGATCAGCAATGGTGTTTCCCCCTCATTGGTGCTCTGGTAGTTTATGTCCGCGCCCTTCGAGAGCAGCCCCCGGATCTTGTCCAAATCCTTCTTCCCCACGGCCGCAATCAGGTCTGCGTTTACCTTCAGCCCGGACATTATCCTCATAGCCTCGGGATTGCCCTCCCGGTCCCCGCGTCCCAGGATCGTCCTTAGGCCCTCGTTCTTCAAATCGTATTTGCAGCCCTTCCTTACCAGCTCTAAAGTTATATCGAGATTGTCTGAGGTCACTGCGAAATCCAATGGACTCTCACCTGCCTCGGTCCTCGCCTCAAAGTCAGCGCCCTTTTCCAGAAGGGCCTTGACTGAGCTAGGATTATTCTTTATGCAGGCGTAGTGCAGGGGTATTATGCCCTTCTCGTTCCTCTCGTTTATCTTGGCCCCTTTTTCAATCAGTCGGTGGATGACGTCATCGTAGCCGAGACTCGATGCCACATGGAGCGGCGTATCGCCGGTATTGTTCTTCACATTCACGTCGATGCCGGCCTTTATCAGCTCTTCCACGATCTCTGGCTTCTTCGACTCGATCGCGGTGTGCAAAACCGTGGAGCCGAATTTGTCCCTTGAGTTTATGTCGGCCCCGGATTTCATGAGCTCCTTGACAGTATCCAAAGAGCCGGCCAAGAGGGCCGAGGTCAAAACTGAAGAGCCGTCGTTGTTCTTCGCGTTTACGTCTGCACCTGCCGTTATCAGCCTTTTGAGAATGCTGGGTTCGCCTATCGAAGCTGCAAAGTGTAGGGGGGTGGAGCCCTTGTTGTCCCTCGCGTTGATATCACAATTGGAGTGTATCAACTCCTCGAGTATCTCCTTATGCTTCCCCGCTACCGCAGAGTATATGGGGGTGGCACCGTTGTCATCCTTGGCATTAATATTCGCGCCGGCCTTGATAAGTTCTTTGAGGATGTCGATATTCGCATTGTAAGCAGCATAATGCAACCCGCTGGAGCCCTTCTCGCCCTTTGTGTTGACATCCGCACCTGCTTTTATAAGCTCCTGGAGGTAGTCCAACTGTTTATAAGTGACTGCCCATATTATCTCCTTGGGATGGCCTATGTTGGTTAGGTTCGGGTCCGCGCCTGCCTTTAGTAGGGCCCTTACAAGCTCTAGGTGGTTCTGCTGGCCTGCAAGATGCAGTACTGACCAGCCCTCCGTATTTATGTTATTGACGTCAGAGCCCGCCTTTATAAGCTCATGCACTATATCGAGATAACCTGCCCAAGCCGCTGCGCTAAGAGGATTGTTCCCGTTCATCTCCTTTAGGTTCGGGTCCGCGCCTGCTGTTATCAGCTCCTTTAGTATATCCAACCTCCCCTTGGAAGCGGCGATAAAAAGCGGGGTCCACATCCACTTGTCCCTGACGTTGACATCTGCCTTGGATTTTATAAGTTCCTGGACTATGTTCAAATAGCCGTTTGAAACGGCAAAATGCAAAAGCGTCTGGCCGTTGTCATCTCTCTGGTTTAGGTCATATCCCCTCTTTACGAACTCCGAGACCAGCTCGAAGTGGTTGCTGGTTGCAGCCGCATAAGCAGGGGTTACGTTATCCCGGTTGGCTGCGTTTATGTTCGCGCCCTTGGAGATCAGCTCGATGGCTATCTCCAGATGACCCCCATAAGATGCTAGATGCAATGGAGTGTTGCCCAAGAAATTGGTAGAGTTTACGTTCGCGCCCTTGCTTATCAATTCCTTTGCTATGTCTAGGTGCCCTCCCGAACAGGCAACCTGCAGTGGAGTGGCCCTCTCATAATCCTCGGCATCGAGCTCTGCGCCAGAGTCCAAGAGCACCTTCAGTACCTCCAAGTTACCGCAGGAGGCTGCAGTGTGCAAAGGCGTCTCACCGGCTTGATTCTTCTGGTTTACCTTAACGCCCTTCTCTATGAAGAACTTGACGACATCTGTTAAGAGGTTATAGGCCGCAAAATGCATGGCTGTGTTGCCGGCATGATCCTTGGCGTTTATGTCCGCACCCTCCCCCAGAACTTCTAAGATCTTGCTTAGTGCACCTTCTTTGGCGAAATCCAGTAGGGCATTGTTCAGCTCCTGCTTGTTCATCATAGGTTGTAGGTTTTAGAACGAAATAAGTTTAGGCCAGGGAGTATAAAAAGGGGAGGTGCCGCTAAAAGTATAAGAATAGTGGGGGGGTAGTAAGACTATCTTACATCTTTCGCGGATATTCTTACTATATACTTAGTTTTTATACTTTTTTCTGGGTTGTTTTTATACTTTTCTAAAAAGAAGGACTTAAGCTCAAAGGATCTCCAGGCTCATGTCCAGGAACCCTGACTTGGAGACGAAGATGCTCGTGGAAACGAAGTCGGCGCCGCTCCGTAGGTAGGGCTCTATCTTGTCTTCGGTTATGCCGCCAGACGCCTCGATTATTATGTCCCTTGAGATCTTCCTTATCCGCTCTGAACATTCCTCCGCCTGTTTGGGGGACATGTTGTCGAGCATGATTATGTTGGGCCCTTGCAATTGCTCAAGGGAATTTGCCGCGGCTATAGCCTCTTCCAAAGTTCTGGTCTCTATCTCTATTGGTAAGAATTTCTTAATTTTCTTCCTGCCCTCGTCTGCGCGCAATATGGCCTCACGTATAGCCTCTTCCTTATGGTTTTTCTTGTAAAGGACGTCCAAGTGGTTCTCTTTTATCAGAATGCCGTCGAACAGGCCTATCCTATGGGTGAGGCACCCCCCCAATGCAACCGCCCTCTTTTCGCCGTGTAAGAGACCAGGATCACACTTCCTTAAGAAGAGGACCCTCTTTGGGAACCGCTTGTATAGTCTCCTGCTAAAGGTCGCTATACCGCTCATCCTCTGGAGATAGTTTAAGACTGTCCTCTCCCGGGCCAAAATCTCTTGCACTGGGCCTCTCATCTTTATTATTACATCGCCTTTATGTATCTCATCGCCATCGCTCTTGCTTTCCAATACATCTATATCGCCCTTCTCAAGTATTGCCCGGGCTCCCAGAATGCCGGCAAGCACCCCATCACTCTTAGACACTATGATTGCATCGACGACTATCTTGTCCTTCCCGAAGAGGATGGACGTGGTAAGGTCACCACTACCAAAATCGTCCTCGAAGGCCTGGACAGCCCGCCTCTTGAGGCTGTCGTCGAAGGGATGCAAATCCCTAGCGAAGAATCCCCAGTTCTCACTCATTTTGAAAAGTCAGTCGCTTATTTAGAAGTAGTCTGAGAAAAAGCAACTAGATTGTATCAAGCAATGCCCTTTTGAATCTCCTTAGGATGGGTCCTGTCCTTTTCCTGCCCCTCTCAAGCCCTCGGACTATCTCAACCGACGCTATGATCGGCATATCGGCTATTAGCTGGGGGTTTGTGTCCAGGAGCCTCTCCACTGCCCTCGGGGATCTGCCCAAAGCGATTCCGGCATTGCGACACGTGTGGGGGTCTGAAAGAGAATCAAGCGCCTTCTCAAAATCAAGAGGATCTTGTTTGCTCCAATAGTCGCCTTTTAAGCTTGATTGTAATGGGCTCCTGAAGTCTTTGGGCTTTTCTGGATGCTCCTCCCTAGCTTGCAAAAGCCGTGAAGCCACGTCCAAGGTCTGTGGGTTGGAGGCCATCCTCTTCAGCTCCTGATAGTGCCTGTCCAAAGACTGGGGGCTGCCTGCAAGGGCCCTAGCCGCAGCCCATTTGGTTTGCTTATGGAAAAGCATTTTCATCAGCTGGGGTGAGTACCTCTCGACTACTTCCGGATTTCGAGCCAGTGCATGGGCGGCGGCCCATCCCCACGTCGGGTCCTTTAGTGCCTTCAATACCTCTTCGGGATGCCTTCTAATACCCATGTCCCGCTTCCTAAACAAAGCGGAGAACAGAACCCCCCTGGCAAAGGGGTTCGCATCTTTTGAGATTCCCAAAGCAGTCTTTGGCCCCCTCTTTCGGATAACACCGCTTATAAGCCTGGAGTAAGCTGAGCCGCATGGTTCTTTTTCGAAGATGCACTCGCCACGGTACCTGAAGGCGTTCTGCCAGGCCTTTAGCATCTCTTCGGGTTCCTTTATCCGGGGGAGGAAGTGGGCGATGAGTGCCGAAACGCCTATCAGGTCCGAGTAGTGGGGGCCTACAGGAGCTATATTCCTGGGGTCTCTTGAAACCGTTTCCAAGAACTTGCGGATTCGAAGCTCATGGTTCATTCTCTCAGTCGACAGGCCACTGGATCTCAGGTACTGGGAGACTCTTCCTGGTTTCATGTTCTTTGAAAAATCTCTTAAAATAAATATCATTCAAAAAACTGTTTTAGATAACATGCTTTACAGAGCAATCTCAAATGAAAACATAGATGAACCAAGGTTACACTACATCACAACCCTCTACAGTCTCCACATGGTCCATCTCCCTTTCCAAAAGTTTGAGATCCTTCTGGTCCAGGGAGAGTGGAGTGATGGATATCACCAGGGAAGAGCTTGTGGTTGAGACCTTGTCCCGGACGAACTCTATCATATGCAATAAGCGGTTGAACGAGTTGTTTGTGACTAGATACTCGATGCCCTCCAGATAAACGATACCATTGGTTGCCTTCGAGACGAACTTGCTTATGACCAATGAGAGCTGCTCAAGGTCGGTTGGGTAGATGCTCTCCACATCGGAGTTGACATTGGTGAGCCATACGATAGGCGTCTTCCTTAAACCGTACTTCTCCCTTATCTTCTTCGGGTGCATGCGAGTGATGGCCAAGCCATGGCGGCCATGTAGGACCGCATCCACGAACATGTCCAGGCTTCTGTCAGCCTTGTCCTCCTCGACTAGATATGCAAACCCTCCCTCGAGCTCGTACTTGCCCTTCGTTATCTTTACTTGTTTCTCAACCGAGGGGACGATATTGAGGACCATCGAGTCCAGGGCCTTGACTATGTCGGTTTGGGTCACGATGCCCACCATCTTCCCGCCCTCGACCACTGGCAGCCTTCTGATGTCCTCCTTCTGGAAGATCTTGTTCGCGTCCAAAACCGATGCGCTGGAAGGAATCGTGAAGATTGGGGAGGTCATGATGTCCTTGACCTTGAGCTTTTCCGCGTCATTGCCGAGGGCTATGACCTTTTTAAGGAAGTCCCTCTCTGTTATGATGCCGGTGGGTTTTCCCCCGTCAAGGACTATCAGGGAGCCTATGTCCCTGCTTGACATGAGAGTGCCGGCCTCCCTTACAGTCGCCTCCTTGGATATGGTGGCCACGTCCTTTATCATTATCTCCTTGACCGTTGTAGTGCCCTTCATGAGCCGGTTCTTGTCTTTTTTAGGCATTTTTGTATTTTACTGGCAGTATAATAAAAAGGGAAAGATTTAAATAATACTCAATTCAAATAGAGGACTATGCCACATTCGAAGAGCCTTTCTATGTACTGGAGGAGGATACCGCAGTGGTACCGGCTGGAGGGGGTGAAGTGCGAGACCTGCGGCAAGAACTATTTCCCCTCCAGGGCCATATGCCCCACGTGCAGGAGGGAGGGAAAGATCGTCCCTAAGGACCTAGTCGGCAGGGGAAAGATCTTCTCTTATACTGTAGTCCATGCCACGCCCAGCGGATGGGAGCTGCAGAGCCCTTATATAATAGCGATTATAGAACTCGAAGAAGGCCCGAAGCTCACAGCGCAGGTGGTCAACTGCAAGCCCGACGAGGCCAAGATAGGGAAGGAGGTGGAGATGATCTTCAGGAAGATACTGGACACCGGGGATGGCATAATCCACTACGGGTACAAGTTCCAGCCAGTTTATTAACTACTGCCAGAACAATTTCTCGGTTATCCCGTTTTGTTTGATGTCAAAATGGAAATCACGGCATTTGCCACCTGGGTTGCCCTGGACCCCCGTTTCAATGAGGCCGGTAGTGTGCCATAAATGAACAATGATTACGGAATCTTTAGGTTCAATAGTCGCATAGAACTCTGAAGGGTTCTCACCATCCCGCTTGAGCTCTTCGATTACTTTTTGGATTATGCCCCCTTGCTCTTGGGGGAAAGATTTCAAGTCTACCGGATGCTTGGCTCCCACTGCCTTGGCACGTTCATCCACCATAGACCCGCTAGCCATAGTATCATTAGGATTAGCTGGGTTAAACATCACGGATTAGGCCTCTTGAACGGGTTCTCCCTTATGAGCTCCTGCATCCTTTGCGCGGTTATTATCTCCTCCCCGCCCATCGTCACAGCCAGACTCTTCGTCACCTGGCCCATCTCTATCACGGGGCATGAATGCCTGGCCGCAATGGAGACTATCTTCTCTTTTTCGTTTTTGGAGACTGCTGCCATGTAAGTGCCCAGGTACCTGGAGAAGCTCTGGAAGGGTATGGAGGTTATCTTGAAGCCCTTGTGGGCTTTTATCATCATTTCAATCAAATTGCCGAACCAGCCGCCCCTAGAGGCGTCCTTGGATGCGTGGACGTCCACCTTCTGTATGCACTCCAGGAAGGTCTCGAACTTCCTCTTCGCGCGCGCGACGCGCTCTCCGACTTCCCCCTCGACCGGCTGTCCGAGCATGAGTATGGTATCCCCTGCGCGCGCAGTGGAGTCCGGGATTATCTTGTCTGTGATAAGTTTTCCGACAACCGTAAATGAGATGCAGGGTGTCAGATCGTTCTCCATCTGCGTGTTCCCGCCCACCAGAGGGACCCCCAAACCGTCGCTCTGCTTCTTGAGGGCTTGGGCGACCTCCAGGGACTGCTCCACGCTGCCCACCTGCATCGAATCGAGAGCGAATAGCGGCTTAGCGCCCATGACCACTATGTCAGAACAGGTATGGATAAGGCCAGTCTTCATACCTATCTTAAGGGGATAAGGCCCCTCCATGTTGTAGACCATGTCCCCCACCACTATCGCATCGTCGCCCTGCTGAACCCCCGTTATGAGCTTCTCCACCTTCTTGTCCATGTGCCAGAAGGTCCTCCTGACCGGATTGGTCTCGGATATGTGCCCTATGGAGCGCTCTATCTCATGCTTCGACTGGGGAGTAGAATCGGATTCTTTCATGATGTAATTTAGAAGGATTAATTAGTAAAATGGGGGAGTTAGATACTGCTTCGATGGACTGTCTTACCGCCCCAGCTCGTCCTCGACCGACTTGACGACAATCCCCTTGCCCTTCGTGAACTCGATCGGGTGGATGTCCTCGCTGTGGTCGCTCCCGCGCATCTTCCTGATTATCATGTTCCTTCCGCTCTGCGCGCCAAGGGAGATGTAGTGCAGGGTTATCACCGTGTCTACTATATACTCCTCCACCTCATGCTTCGAGTAGCTCCTGCTGGACTCCGGGATCTCAGAGACCAAGAGCGAGGTGAGGTTGTTTGCCTTGAGCAGGTAATTGAGTTTTAGAATGTCGGACCTTATCTGGTTCTCGTCC
>JAFGQM010000132.1 GCA_016935655.1 Candidatus Altarchaeota archaeon
CAAGTCATCCAGAGGGCATGTCTTTTTCACCATTTTGACCCTAGTGGGCGTATCCTTGCTGATAGGAGACGGAGTCATCACACCCGCAATCAGCATATTGAGCGCAGTGGAAGGCATGGCTCTGGTACCTGGACTAGAGGCTATGAGCCAAGGCTCGATGGTGGTCATAGCAATCATCATAGCTGTGGCGCTATTCACCTTTCAGAAGAGGGGAAGCGACAAGGTCTCCAGATACTTTGGCCCCATAATGTTCCTCTGGTTCTCTGTACTGGCGATTTCCGGCTTGGCATCAATACTGGTCTATCCCCAGATACTAGGGGCTGTTAACCCGCTATATGCAATTGAATTCCTACTGCAGAACGGGCTTCTGGGCTTCTTCATATTGTCCGAGGTCATACTCTGCGCCACTGGAGGTGAGGCCCTATATGCCGATATGGGCCATCTGGGCAGGAGGCCCATACTAAAAGCCTGGCTAGTTGTCTTCTTGGCGCTCTTATTGAACTACCTTGGCCAGGGCGTCTTCATAATGCAAAATCCCGAAGCGCACGGGATCTTCTTCGAGATGATTTTCAGCCAGGTGGGGATACTATACCTACCGCTTCTCGTACTTACAATTCTTGCCACGATAATAGCTTCGCAGGCCATGATAAGTGGCATGTTCTCCATAGTCTACCAGGGCATAACAACCGGCCTGTTGCCAAAGCTGAAGGTAGAGTACACATCCATCAAGTTAAAATCCCAGATATACGTTCCAGTAGTCAACTGGTTCCTGATGCTGGCCGTCATCTTCATAATGTTCTTCTTCGGCTCTTCCGGCAGTCTCTCAAGCGCATATGGGCTGGCCGTCACAGGCTCCATGACCATAACAGGTATGGTCATGACCAGCATATTCTACCTTAGACACAACAATCTGAAGTTTTTGGTCGCCCTTTTGGTCACTTTGGTAAACGTGGTCTATCTAGCCTCCACTAGCATGAAGATACCGATGGGTGGCTACTGGTCGATTTTGATATCCTCAGTCCCCTTCTCGCTGATCACGATCTATATGCTCGGCCAGAGGAGGGTGCAGAAGTCGCTGAAGCTGGTGCCCATGAGCTTCTTTATCCAGAGATATAAGGAGTTCTACAAATCCTCGGTCAGGATACCTGGGAGGGCTCTGTTCTTTGTCAAGAATGTCCAGCAGATACCGCAGTATATGGTCAGGGTAATATTCCAGAACAACATTCTGTATGATGAGAACGTACTCGTGTCGCTGGTACAGAAGGATGAGCCCTACGGCATACATTACGGTTTCAAGGAACCCCTCGCCCCAGGTCTGAAGCAGTTTGAGATAGAGTATGGCTATATGGAGGTCTTGGACCTGACGCACATATTGAAAAAGTCGGAGCTGACTGGAAAGGCAATATTCTATGGAGTGGAGGAGATCCACACAACGAATCCGGTATGGAAGGTCTTTTCCATAATAAAGCGTCTGACGCCTTCCTCAGTCAGGTTCTATAAGCTCCCAGCGGAGAAGCTGCACGGCGTCATACTCCGGATAGACATAGACAGGGAATTCTTGTTCGAGAATGGGGATGGACCGATGAAAACATAAGGTTTTGACCCTGTTGAACATCCGTTTTGGAATTTACAAAGAACCCCTACCCATGCTTAGAGGATGGGCGTCTATATCACGCGCAGTGCCCTTCCTCACAATCGAACGGCGGGTGCGTGCCTATCGGGATCCCACCCAGGGCATAGCATGCGCTCTCCGAGTCTACATATGTGCATATGGCCGTGATGTCGCTGTAATACTCACAGCAATAGTTGCCCTCGGGTTCCTCCTCCTCTTCCTCATCGTCCGTGGTCCCGGTAGTGCCCGTGCTTGGGAGCACCGGCTCGATGCAGTAGACGTTGTTATCTTCATTGGTCTCGTTTACGACATTCTCGCTGTCTACGGTCAGACAAACCTCGGCAGTGGTACTGGTGCCTGCCGGTATTGCGACAAACGGGTCTATGACCCTTCTGCCGGAGAGCCCGTCGACGGTCTCCTCATAGAGTTTGCTGCCGCCCTTCAGGCCGATGGCTATCTTGAACGGGTCGTCGATCCTACTGCGCGTGGACCTTATGCTGCTGTCAATATAATACCTGGCCTCGCCCTTCCTCTCGCCTATGGTCACTTTGAGCCTTTCGACAATCAACTCATGCTGTACTTGCACAGGCGCCTGCTCCTCCTCTTCCGGCTCCTTGTCAGGCACATCCGGTGTCTCCCCCTCCTTTTCCTTTTCCTCTTGCACCGCTTCGGCGATAGCCATGCCGCCGCTCCAGACGCTGGCTACCATCCCCATCTGGGCCAGGAGGTCCAGGGGGGTTAGCAACCCGCCGATGACATCGTCGGGGTGGTATACCCTGAGCTCCCTAGTTATCAAATTGTTGTTCTCGTTGGTCTCCTGCCAGTAGTTGAAGCTGTGGCCGTTTATGTAGGTGTCTACCGCCAGTTCAATCTTATAATTGCCGACGTCCTTAGGGACCCAAGTGAAGGAGACCTCCTGCTCCTCGCCCGCGTCGAACCTTTTGTCATTGAATTCCCCGAAGGCCTCGAACCTTCCACCGTACATGACCTTCCCGTTGGCGAAGATGCCCATGTATATCTTGTACTTGCCGAGGTTGCCTCTCTCGGTCACAGGACCCTGGCCGATGTTCTTCAGCAGCGAGCTGAACTTCACGGGCTGGCCCGCTATCACGATGGGCTTGTCTATTTTGATTCCGCCCTCGAAGATAAGGTCCGGCGGCGCCTCCTGTGGCGGGTGGTCGTTGTCTATTGTGAAGACGCCCGACTTGAAGACTATGGGTGCATCGAATTCCAGGTAGTACTCGCCGTTTTCTATATCGGCAAACTGGCACACTGTAGTGTCAAAGCTCATGTTGCCTATGTCGTCCTCTCCCACAGTGATCCTACCCATCCAACCGCAGGCAATTGTGCCGTCCTCATGCATCAACGAGGGTGTGACCTCTGTCACACCAGTTAGGAAGTTATACTGCTTCTTTACCCTTATCTCGGCTTTCCTGTACAATACGTCCCCCTCCTTGGGCTTCAGCACCTCTACCAAGTATAGCTCGCCCGTGTTGTCTATGTCGACTGCAATGGGCTGGTGGTAAGTCGCCACGAGTTCGGAACCTTCGCTGCAGGGCGTATTCGGTATTATGGCCGAGAGGGCGTCTACCTCCAGCCACCCGCTCGCAGTGAACCTGTTTACAAGGTTCCTGCTCTCCCACTCGTACACCCACTCATCGCCCTCCTTGGCCTGGGTCTCACCCAGGAATTCCCTGTTCCAGCCCCTGCTGAAATAGAACTTCACACAGTTGGTCCTCCCGTCGTCCTTAGTCACTTTCGCCTTCAGCTTTATCAGGCCGGAGAGGTCGCTGCCCCCCAATGGGGAGGTTATAACAACAGCGGGGGCCAGGCCGTTTTTCGTCTCGAAGACTGCTGTCGTGCTGTAGAGCACCTGGCTTCCACCCGGGGTCATCATCTTCGCCTCGAGCTTGTGCTCCCCGTCCGCTATCTTGGTGGTGTCTATCTCCTGGCACCACTCAGTCAGCTCCCACCACTCCCATCCCTCCTGTGGTGTGAGGCTGGCCTTCAGCTGGCCGTCCAGGTACAGGTCCACGGACTTGAGATAAGCGGGCTTTATATACTGCGAATAAGCGCATAGCTTGTCGGTCCCCCTGACGTTCCTCTTGTCTTGAGAGTAGAACTTGTGCTCAGCAGGCGCTTCCACCAGGATGGACACCGAGTCGACCACCTGCTGCATGTTCTCGCCCCTGCCAAAGGCCTTTATCTCCACGACCTTGTGCGGGTGTATAGAAAAGTTGAGTGTAGCCTTCCACACGCCGTTCTCCGGGGCGTTGTCCCTTACAGCGCCCTGGGGTATGGTATCCCCCGATGAGAAATCCACGTATTCTATCCTGTTCTCCGCGTCGTCCACCTGGGCCCAGACTTCGACTATCCCGGTGTCGGACTCGTCCCCCTCTTTGGGCTTTGTTATAGTTATCGTCCCGGCGTCGTTCGTCTTGCCGTACTTCACGTCTGAAAGGGCCGAATTGCCTATGTCATTGACGACCTCCAGCTGGAAGTAATACTCCCTGCTGGACTGTAACTCGCCCACTGCTGCCACATGTGGGTCTTTTGCAGAGGACTCCTTCACCAGCCTCTTGTTGACAAGCGAGTTCCCGTTAGCGCTCTCTGCCATGTAAAGTTTGTAGGTCTTCAGTCTGGGGTCCGCGTCTTGGGCCCATCTGATGCCAAGGATCGAAGCGCCGTATGGCTCGACCTTTATTATGCTCGGCTTGCCGGGTATCCTGGGCGAAATCAAAAGGTACTTTGCCATCGCGTTGTTGTCCTCGAAGCTCTCCTTCAGTATATTGAGCGCATCGACGACAACCTTGAACTCCTTCATGCCCTTGAGCTGGGCCAGCGAATAGCTGAAGCGTATCTCGGCGGTCTGGTCCCGGTCTAGGACAGGCACCGTGGTGCCGGCAACGCTGTTACCGTTTATCAATAGCGCCGCAGAGACTGTCTTGGAGGTGGAAAGCCTGCCTTTGTTGACTACAGTAGCG
>JAFGQM010000133.1 GCA_016935655.1 Candidatus Altarchaeota archaeon
AACTCCCTCATCGGGACCAGCCTTACAAAGGCCGCATTACGTTCCCCGAAGCCGTCCTTAGGGGGGATCTTTATGGTTTTCTCTTTGTCTACCTCAAGCTCTTCTGCAGCATTATCAACACCCTTGAGTATCATCCCCTCTCCGACAATTATCGGGATCGGCTTGTATACCCTGTCCTTGTTGAAGATGCCTTCCTTCTTCGCTATTGATTCATCAGTGGTGTCAATAACCCTTCCGTCTACACTTCCCGTGAAGGAAATCTTGACAAAGTCTCCTTTTTTCATTTTCAGAACTGTTTTACTACCTCCTCTAAAACCTCAAGCATCTCTTCGACATCGCCCATATAGACGTTGCCCATGTTACCGACCCTGAAGGTGGTCTCCTTGTAAGGCCCATAACCGCTAGCTATTATGTATCTCTTCTCCTTCATCTTCTTTAGGATCTCGGGGGAGTTCTTGCCGCAGGTGTCTATGCAACTGATGGTCTGCGAGGCGTATTCGGGATCACAGAATAGCTTGAACTTCAGGTCCTTTATGCATCTCTGCTTCACGAAATCCGATACCTTCCTGTGCCTGGCCCATGAGTTTTGCAGGCCCTCCTCAAATAGGAAGTCCAGAGATTTTGACAGCGCAAAGATCTGTGGTATGGGGGGCGTCGAAGGATAGTGGCTCTTGCCATGGTACTTCTTGAGGACCATCATATCGAAGTAGTAGCCCTTGTTTGCCATGGATTCCGATGTCTTAAGTGCTTTCTCACTCACTGACGCGCACGAAAGACCCGGCGGAACGCCGAGGCATTTCTGTACTGAGAAAAGGCAGACGTCTATGCCCCACTTGTCGACATCGACCTCCGCGCCAGCGACAGAGCTCACCACATCCACCAAGCTGGTGACATCATACTCCTTGCATACTTTCATGAGCCCCTTAAGTGGGTTCATGACCCCTGTGGATGTCTCGTTGTGAACTATGGAAACTGCATCAGCATCAGTGGTTGAGAGGGCCGAATCCAGGTCCTCCGGGAGGATGGCCTGACCGGGCTTCTTCTCCAGTGTCTCGACCTCCTTGCCATTGGCCTTTATGACCTCACCAAACCTCTTGGAGAACTCACCGTTTACGCAACTGAGTGCCTTCTTCCTGACGCAGTTGCGCGCAGCTGACTCCCAGACACCGGTCGCAGAAGACGCATACAGGAATACCTCATTCTGAGTCTGCAAGAGCTTTTGGATCTTTGGGATGAGGCCCGAGTGGAGGCTGACGTACTCGGAACTCCTGTGGGAGAACATCTGTTTCGCCATCTCCTCCCTTATCTCCTGCCTGACATAAACCGGACCCGCAGTAAAGAGTTTTGGAAAGTCCATAGAAATCAGCTCGTAGAAATTGAATGAGAATTAGAAGCTTGAGATTTATAAAACAACGTCCTTGCCGGAAACCGAGACAGAATCGCCTGTTACTATGGCCCCCACCACTTTCGATTTAGACTTCAGTTTTTTCTGTATTCCCTTGGCAGAAGACTCGTCAGCCACTATGGCAAAGCCCATCCCCATGTTGAAGGTCCTGTACATCTCATAGTCGCCCACCTCGCCTAGCTTCTGTATCTCCTTAAACACCTTTTGCGGCTCCAAAGGATTCGTAATCTCTGCGCCAAGGCCTTTTGGCAGAATCCTTTTGAGTTTCCTTAAACCGCCCCCGGTTATATGAGACAGGCCGTGGACGTCCTGGTCCAGTATTGACAATATCCCTTCCACATAGATCCTTGTGGGTTTAAGGAGTTCCTCCCCCCATCGGTCCAGATCAAGCACCTTGCGCGCAAGCGTAAGTCCGTTGGAATGGATGCCGCTGGACTCCAGACCTATCACTACGTCCCCGTCCCTGATTTTCTCACCCGTTACAATCTTGTTCTTTTCCACAACGCCTAGGCACGAACCGGCAAGGTCAAAGCCCTTTATGACGTCTGGTAACGTCGCCGTTTCCCCACTTATGACCTCGCAACCCGCCTGGCGCGCTCCCTCGGCAACACCATTTATTATCTCGTTTATCTTCTCTGGCTCGATTTTTTCGACCGCCAGATAGTCCACCAACGCAATGGGTCTCGCACCAATCGTTATGACGTCGTTGACGTTCATTGCGACCATGTCAATGCCGACTGTATCATATTTCTTGAGATACTCTGCGACGAGGACCTTGCTGCCGACGCCATCGGTGCACATCGACAGGTAATAATCCCCAAACTCCACTATGCCCGCGAAATGGCCCGAAAGCTTGGTCTTGAGGACTGAGAGTATATTCTGTATCACTACGTCCTCGGCTTCTATGTCCACGCCGGACTCCTTGTAGGTCTTCATTTCAAAACATCCAAAACCTTGGGATGCTTCTCAAAATATGTTCTAACCGGCTCCAGATAATCGATTAGATAGCGCGCGCATGCGTTCTTCAAGTCCAGCGGATGAAGCTTCTTCTCGACAAAGGCTTTCTCCAGCTCTTCATACGACGCAAACTCCAAATCCCCGCCGAACTTCTCTGGTCTTTTTATTAGGATTTTTTCGTTTTTCGGAAAAACAAAAAACTGGAATACCTGCATTATAGGATTGTTCTCTGCCTCGCCAGCCGGGCAGTAGGCATCATTAATCTTCTTCTCGATGCTCTTTGGATCCTCGTGGATTGTTATCACAGTCTCGGGCTTGCTGGAGCTCATCTTCGTCCCGGGACCTTGTATGGAAACTAATAGTGGCGTATGCACACAGACTATTTTTTTATAGCCGATCTTCTCCAGCTCCTCGCGCGCAAGCATGTGTATCTTCCTTTGTTCAATGCCGCCATAGGCAACATCGACGCCAAGATGCTTTACGTCTGCAGCCTGCATTATCGGATACATTATCTGGGAGACGCGCGCATGCTCCAGCTCGCGCGCAACCTCCTGCATGCTCCGGGTGGCGCGGTTGACAGTGATATTCAGCCCCAGGGTAAGAACGTCATGGAAATACTCTTTCTTCATCTGGAAGTCGGAACCCAAAACAAAGTTCGTCTTCTTCGGGTCCAGACCAAGTGCAACAAAACTATGCCTCCAGTAATCGACCATCCCCTTTATCCAGTCTTCACCACCCTTCCTGTTTAGAAGCGTGTGGACATCTGCAAACAGGACGGTAACCTCAAACCCCGCCTCCTGGAAATCCAGCAGTTTCTGTACCGTTACCATCGTCCCTATGTGTACTGCGCCACTGGTCTCATAACCACAGTACACGTGCGGCTTTTTCTTCTCCTTTAGCAACTTATCTAGTTCCGCCTCTTCAACTATCTCCAAGGTGTTCCTCTTTATCAGACCAGCTTTTTCCATCTAGAAGAGCGACACGGAATTTGTATCCGATGCCGGGTTTGGATTATAATCCGGCAACGGGAAGGCTATTATCCCAGTTTCCAGATAGGTCGTCCTGTTGTCCAGGACATATTCCTCAAAATATTCGGTTTGGTTCATAGGAGAATCCGGCTCAAAGAAACAGGTGATATCGACGTCAGACTGGCATAGCCCGACTTGGTAAAGGATGCTGTTCTCAGCCCTTTCCTTGTCTAACTGGTCGCGGGTTGCATTTGTGACCATAAGGGCAGTGGCTCCTTCCCCGATCAGGATAAGGTCCCCGCCAAGAATGTTCTTTAGTGCCAGCGTATCCCTTGGCTCCCCCAAGACGGCATACGTATCTCTGGCTTCCGTAACCAGAACCTGTTTGTTGCCAGTGAATGTGGCCTGTATGTACCCGACCGTCTGCCGATTGTCCTGTAGAGGGTTTTGGTCCTGGTTGTAGGTGGGGCCCAAAAGTCCTGTAAGGGTGAAGCCACTCACAATCAGCACAAGTATCCCTAGGAATAGTAGCTGTTCCCTTCTCTTGACAACTTTCTTCCCAGGCTCAGGAACCTGCCTTCCCGGTTTTCTCTTTTGTGCCTTGACCATAGTATAGTTATTTCTTGAAGGAATAAAAGTTCAAGATAGTTTTATGTCGAAACAGTACCTCCAGGACCCGGGGGCGTATGCGCCCGCCTTTATGACGTCTATCTTAGAGCCCGGTATCTGTTCGTCCAATATGCCTAAAAAATCTTGCAGGTCGTTCTCATGGAGGATCCTATACAGGTGGATAGTCCCGCCCTTTATTACTTTCGGTAGGACGAGTTCTAAGAAGGTCTCACTTGACTTGGGGAGTGGCATTATGACCCTGTCAAACCTGCCGGGTATGTCCGGGACGACTTCCTTGACGTCCCCCAACATCGCCTTGACGCTGCCCTGGACCTTGTTCATGACTATGTTGCCCACCATACAATCAAACGCGTCCGGGTTTTTTTCAATCGCGAAGATCTTGTCCGGTTTTGAATGCCTGGCAATAACCACAGGATAGGGGCCCGCTCCAGCGAACATCACCAGGATGCGCTCATAGTCCTTGACCAGCTTGGCAATCCTCATCCTCTCGTTGCCCAGCCGCACAGAGAAATAGGCCTTTGTAGGGTCGACCTTAAACCTGCAGCCGCTTTCCCGATGGACTGTTTCCGTTAATGAAGTAGGCCGGAGGTTCGCTGGCACGAAGGAAAAATCCCTATTGTCGTCAGATGCCAGGATCTCATAATCCCGTACGCGGAACTCGCCCTCGACCTCGCCCTTCTTTGCCAGCACTACCTTGATGTTCCTATGTTCCTTGATGAGCCTTTTGCCGATATCACGGCCGTCGCTACCCTCGGGGACTTCTACAATCGCGATATCGCCGACGACGTCAAAAGAAGATAATGCGAAATCTTCCATGTATAATTTAATAGTTAGAATAGAAAACAAGGGATATGGCAAAAAACTGGGCACATGGGGGGAAAATCCAACGAGTCAGACTCAAAAGAGGTGCCGCGATAATCTTAGGAGGCGTTGCATTATTTTTAATCCTGGCCATAAACCCGATCATCAACAAACCGGAACCTACAAAGATGTGGGGTGAGGAGTCTATAACTGGGGTAAAGTTGGGGAATGCTGCCTATTCCTCGGCAGAACCGATAAGCCCAAACAGATTGCTCATGATACACACATCGACGTTTGGTGACATGTCAACAAACCTACGCCAGGTCTACCTCACCGCTATAATGCCTGAGACTGTATGTATCAACTGGGATGGGGCTAACCCATGTTCCTATGCCTATGACGAGAACTGGATTACATACGCCATAGCCAACATTAGCTTGGGTTACTATTATGTGAACTACAGCAAACGCGAAGCCAAAGACTGTATCTGGAGCGTCAAGAGCGATTGTGGCAGAGAGAATATAACTTTACCCAATGCTTGCAAGTTTCTGGACCCGTTGAGGTTCAGAGTGACCTCTGATAGGATAGGAGGGGTAACAGACTGGGCCTGTTATGACGGTTCAAGCTGGAAGACATTGATGGACTGTTCTGCCGGGGCTAGGGTGTATGAGGAGGCCATTTGGTGGCTAGTGGATTCGCCTACAAATGCCTGGAAGTACCAGGAAAGCACGGGTGAAGAAGAGATATTTGTCAGCCCGCATACGGAGATCTTAAACACTGGGAGGCACCACCACTGCAATGGCCTGGCTAGATTGGCCAATGGGGACTTCATAGTGATTTTCCAAAACTCGACAGCACATCACGCCGGAAGTGCTGTGGTAAGCATGATGAGGACTTCTGACAATGGCAGTACATGGAGCACACCCCGAGTTATACTAGATGAGCTACCGGTCCAGCATCTTTGTCCTAGTGTGGGTGTAGCACCCAACGGCACCCTGGTCGTCTTTTCAAGAGTCCTAGACCGTTTTAATATTACTGAGGGACTCAAGTACAGCAAGAGTTATGATGATGGAGTCAGCTGGACGGACCCCCAGTGGCTAAATGAAACTGCACACGGACAGGAGAAGTACATCTCATCAGACATCCTCACGAAGGATGGGGTCATGTACGCCGCCTTGTATGACGGCGGTGAGGAAGAGGGCAACTTCAGCGCGCATCTTTGGGTGAGCACGGACAACGGTGAGAGCTGGCACAAGAGAAGCACGATGTACCAGGTAGGGGAACTGGGCGAATATGCAGGTTATTTCACTGTTGTGTTCAGGAAGGACGGCTCGCTCTTAATGACAACTGAACAGGACAGGAACTCAACTGTGGTCTATAAAATAAGCAATGATGACGGCTACACCTGGGGGGGTATAGGGTTCGCAAGCCTATCCAATGCTAGTCACCATGTCGCGGACCCAGATATAGACATGTTAGGCAATTGGTACATACTCCATGGCAGAGATAGGAACATCTCAATCGAATCAGACATGGATTTTACAGTATTCTATTTGTCCAAGAACGGACAGGTATGGGGGGATTACACCCGGATAGAAGAAAACGCTACGTATCCTGCAGTATACTATGGGAAACTGGGAGGTTAACATATTTTGTATGCCAATTCCAAATAACTCAGCTCTCCAAACTATCAAGAAATCTTTTTAATTTCTCTCTCCCCTTCTCCCACTTTGTATTTGCCACATCAACAAGAAATTTTAGGTATTCGTCGTCCACAAGGATTTTTTTCCCCTCGGCTATCGGGACCTCCAAATGCTCTGTTGAAAGAAGTTCCAGCAGCACGCGCTCGGGGTTAATGGACTGGATGCCGCTCCGCTTAAAGCCAGACTGCTGGGCCTTGAACAACAGTTCCTTCGCAGACTCCAGATCCCTAGCGACCACATGTAGTATGGGGCATTCCGCCTGGAGATAAACAGTATACTTGTCATGTTTGGACAAAGCCTCTTTCACTTCCTGTAGTGTAACTTTTCTATGCCACTTCCCCAGCCAACCGGACTCCAGCTTGTCGTGTTCCCTTGGTGTTTGCAGCAGGGATATCCTCCCCGCACAGCTGGATGTAGTGTAAAAATCCTTGTTTGAATTTATCAGGTCTATCAGGTCGGCAATATCCTCGTCCGCCTTGCCCTCTGCGCGCGCATCTGCCAATTGCTTCAACGCCTTTTCCCTCTGCATGTCGAACTTTGTTTTCATCTACGTAATATTTCTTTAATCCGTCTACTGAATAGTTTCAATTCTCTAGCTTCCTCTGGTGTCAATTCAACCTCAGGATTATGGAGCCTTTTTGCCAATTGAGCCAGTGGCGTGTCATAGCCTATTGGGATTATCCTAGATTGTTGGTTCAGTCTTCTTATTTGGGCAAGATACTCTTTGTCGTTTTTCAGGAGATTGTGCCCGTCAAGCATTTTCGAATCGGCGATTAATAAAAGGTTTGTATCCCTCAGATGCTGTGTGCTTAGTACCCCGCCTGAGCCGTACTCGGGTTTACAAATGTCCGAATAAAGACCGTGTTGTGTAATCTCTACTGGTTTTCTACGCCATAAAAAACCATGGGTAAACATCATCTTGCTCCCGGGAGCAGTCTTATGCCTTCCCGTCAACGCAATGTTTACGAGCTGCATATATGATCTCGATGTATCTGAGCCGCCCTTACAAACGCAGCGAATCTTGACGGCAGGTTTACGTCTTGTCATACTGTTCTATTTTTAAACTAAAACTTCAAATACAACGCAATGGGTTGTCAGCTGATAGTGACGGAGAAACCGAAGGTCGCAGAGAAGATAGCCTACTCGCTAGGCAGGCCTGCGAAAAAGAACCGTGGAGGGGTCCCATATTACGAGCTGGACATAAACGGGAAGCACACAGTCGTCGCTCCTGCCGTCGGCCATGTCTTCACACTTGCTGAGAAGGGGAACCATAAATGGAACCTAGACTATCCGGTGTTCGAACTCGAATGGGTGCCTATATATGCAATCGAGAAGGGCGCAAGCTATACAAAAAAGTATATAGAAAACCTTAAGATTTTATCCAAGGGCTGCGATGAGTTCATAAACTCCTGCGACTACGATGTGGAGGGTTCAGTCATAGGTTATAATGTCCTGGTGCATGCAGCCAATGTAGATCCAAAAAAAGGGAAGGTTAGGAGGATGCATTTCTCCACTATAACGACCCCTGACCTGAAAAGGGCCTACGAGAATCTAGAGCCCTTTGATTCCGGACAGACGAACGCTGGGCTGACACGGCACGTACTAGACTGGTACTACGGGATAAACCTGTCAAGAGCCCTGACTCGGGCCCTTAGGAGCAGCCATATGCGCGGGACCCTTAGTATAGGCAGGGTCCAAGGCCCTTCACTGAAGCTCATAGTGGACCGGGAGTTGGAGATAGAAAAATTCGTCCCTGAGCCTTACTGGGTCATCACTGCCTTGATGGATTTCCAAAAGCTGGGTTTCGAAGGCATCCACAAGACGGAAAAGTTTTGGAAGGAGGATGAGGCTAAAGACGCTTACAGTAAGTGCAAAGACAAGAAGGAAGGCATAGTCAAAAGTGTGGTTAGAAGGGAGTACAAACAGCCTGCACCAAACCCATTCGACCTGACTACCCTACAGGTGGAATGTCACAGGTACCACAGGATATCGCCCAAGGAGACGCTGGAGATAGGGCAAAGCCTATATGAGGCTGGTTTGATTTCGTACCCAAGAACATCTTCACAGCAACTGCCACCGGCGATAGGCTATAAGAGCATAATAAATAGGATTTTAGAACAAAAGGAATATGCCGAACTGGCAAAGATGCTGCTCAAGGAAGATTACCTCAAGCCTAACAACGGCAAGAAGACTGACCCTGCCCACCCGGCCATATACCCCACCGGCGAGAAGCCTGAGAAGCTGAATGCTGGGGAGGCCAGAGTCTATGACCTTATAGTCCACAGGTTCCTGGCCACATTCGGGAAGCCTGCGGTCAGGGAGAGCATGAAGGTCGAGACTGACATAGGTGGGGAGACTTTCGTGTCAGAGGGCAAGAGGACCGTGGAAAAAAACTGGCATGTCCTTTATGGCAGATACGCTGATTTCGAGGAGATCACCCTGCCTGACCTAAAGGAGAAGGACGGGGTGGACGTCAAAAAAGTCGATCTGCAAAGGAAGGAGACCCAGCCACCGAAGAGGTACACTCCGGCTTCGATCATCAGCGAGCTTGAGAAGCGGAACCTAGGGACAAAGTCCACCAGGGCAGTCATAATCGAGACCCTGTATAACAGGGAGTACATAGAAGGCTCTCCGATAAAGGCCACCGCACTGGGTATAAAGACTGTCGAGACCTTGCAAAACCACAGCCCCGAGATACTGGATGAAAATCTGACGAAAGAGTTCGAGGAGGACATGGAGAAGGTCGTGGAAGGGAAAAAGGAGGGCAGGGAGATTGAGAAGAACGCAGAAAAGATACTTATCAAGATCTCTGAGAAATTCAAAAAAGACGAGAGGATAATAGGTGACAAGTTGGCCAAGGCGACTATAAAAACGGAGATAGAGGAGAACAGTGTCGGGAAATGCCCTGTGTGCGGAGAGGGTGTACTGATGATACGTTTCAACCCGAAGACAAAGAAGAGATTCTTGGGCTGCTCCACCTACCCAAAATGCAGCAACACGCAGCCATTGCCCCAAAAGGGGAATATCCAGGCTACAGACAAGACATGCCCGAGCTGCAACTACCCGATGGTGAACGTCTGGACCAAGGGCAAGAAGATCCCTTGGGTGATATGCACTAACATCGGCTGCCCAACCAAGAAAAGCAAATCTTGAGAAAATTGCAAAAAAGTTGTTTTTTTACAGATAAAATATTTGCTTTTATACTTTGAAGTTTTAATAATCCTCTGAATTCTAAAGGAATTCTACAATTTTGTTAGATCATAAATGGTGCGTATTATGAACCTTAGAAGACCAAATGCAAACGAGGCTACTGGAACGTTCAACCGTTCCAGGGACGTTGCGCCAGTCTCCGGCATCTGCACAAGATGCCTTGACGGGTGCATGGGGGGGTGTGAGATATGGCTCTCCTCATTCAGGGGCCGCGAGGTGCTTTACCCGGGACCCTTCGGTGAGTTGACAGCCGGTGCGGACAAAGAGTATCCAGTGGACTATTCCCATTTTAACATACAGGGGTACGCTGTCGGGGCCGTGGGCCTGCCGAAGGGCGTTGAGGCCGGTCCGGATACTGCGATCTTCCACGATGTGGATACGGAGACTGAATACGGCTGGAGCAAGAAGGTAAAGCTGAAAATCCCAATCTTCACTGGCGCTTTGGGGTCGACGGATATCGCCCAGAAGAACTGGGAGCACTTCGCCGTAGGGGCTGCGATATCTGGCATAACACTTGTGTGCGGTGAAAACGTGTGCGGTGTTGACCCAAAACTGGAGCTGGACGGCAAGGGCAAGATAAAGAAGTCTCCTGAGATGGACCGCAGGATAGAGACGTATAAAAAATTCCACGAGAATTACGGCGAGATACTCGTGCAGATGAATGTCGAGGACACCAGACTAGGCGTCGCTGAGTATGTATCCTCAAAGCACAATCTCGATACAATAGAGCTTAAGTGGGGCCAGGGTGCGAAGTGCATCGGGGGGGAGATAAAGGTCAGGACCCTTGAAAGGGCTCTGGAGCTCAAGAAGAGGGGATATATGGTATTGCCGGACCCGACGCTTCCAGATGTCCAAAAGGCATTCAAGGAGGGGGCCATAAAGGAGTTCGAGCGACACTCCAGACTGGGTTTTGTTACGAAGGAGTCATTCTTGGAAGAGGTGGATCGCCTGCACGGGCTAGGATTCAAGAGGGTAACTCTCAAGACAGGGGCTTACTCCCAAAAGGAGCTCGCGATGGCCCTGAGATACGGGTCTGAGGCCAAGATAGACCTCCTGACGATAGACGGCGCTCCTGGCGGCACTGGCATGAGCCCGTGGCCCATGATGAATGAGTGGGGGATCCCATCGTTCTACCTGCACTGCCTCGCATATCAGTTCGCCGAGAAGCTGAAGAAGGATGGGATCAGAGTACCTGATTTGGCATTTGCCGGCGGTTTCTCCAGCGAGGACGGAGTGTTCAAGGCATTGGCTCTGGGCAGCCCGCATGTAAAAGCGGTTTGTATGGGCAGAGGGTTGATGATACCGGGGATGGTGGGCAAGAGCATCCAAAAGTGGCTAAACGAGAACAACCTGCCAAAGTCTGTTTCGAAGTATGGGACAAAGGTCGAAGAGATATTTGTCGCATATGAGGAGCTGAAGGCCAAATACGGCGGCGGGATGAAGGACATACCTCTGGGTGCTGTCGGAATTTACACCTACGCCCAGAAATTCAGGACTGGGCTGCAGCAGTTAATGGCCGGTGCGAGAAGGTTCAACATAGGCGTAATCTCCAAGAACGACCTCATGGCCCTGACAGAGAGTTCATCACATATCTCAGGCATCCCATACATAATGGATGCTTATAGGAAAGAGGCCGAGAAAATCCTGGAGGGATAAGACAACTTGCCTAAAGTTCGCCCTTTAGGGGCGAACGTCTTTATTTTTTTATTTCCCTTCCCGATTTCCCATATTTTTAGCCTAATCAGGTCTAAGTATAGTAATGGATAAAAAAGACGGGGAGCTTCTAGAGGTCCTGGAAAAAAACGCCAGGCTAACTTCCAAGGAACTTGCGACCATGCTGGGCCTGCCGGAGCCGGAGATTGACGATAGGATAAAGAGGCTGAAACAGTCGGGTGTTCTGAAAAAGTTCACTACCGTAATAGACTGGGAGAAGGCTGGGAAGGAGAGTGTGACGGCGTACATAGATGTCAAGGTAGTGCCCGAGGCCAGGACAGGATTCACGGAACTGGGCGAGCTGATAGCAGCGCATGAGAATGTCGAGGAGGTCTGCGTCGCGTCGGGGGAGTACGATCTTCTAGTCAAGATAAGATGCAAAGACCTGAAGGAGGTCAGCGAGTTCGTGACCGAGGTCCTGGCTCCGAAGAAGTCAGTCACCGGGACGATGACGCATTTCGTCCTCAAGAAGTTTAAGGAGAAGGGCGTCGTCCTGGGCGAGAGCAAGAAGGACAAACATCTTGTCATCTCACCTTAAATGAAGCCTGTTTCTAAGCGGGTAAAAGACCTGCGATCCTCCGGGATTAGGAAGTACTTTGACCTTGCCTCCATGGAGGAAGGCATCGTCAGCCTTGGCGTGGGGGAGCCTGATTTTGCTACCCCCTATAGGATAAGGGACATGGGGCTGCGCGCAATAGAGCTCAACTACACGCATTATACGGCCAACTCGGGGCTGCTCGAGCTAAGGGAGAGCGTCTCCAAGAAGCTGGAGAAGGAAAACGGGATCCAAGCCCCGCCGGAGAACATACTCATCACCTCTGGCAGCAGTGAGGGCCTGGACCTGGTCATGCGCGCGCTGTTGGATGCGGGCGATGAGATACTCGTCCCGGAACCTTGTTACGTCGCTTACCAACCGCTGGCATCGCTGGCAGGAGGAATGCCAGTCATGGTCCCGACATATGAGAATGATGAGTTCAGGATTTCCATGGATGAGTTGGAAGGGAAAGTCACCAAAAAAACAAAGGCCTTGATAATCTGCTCCCCCAACAATCCCACGGGTGCGGTCCTGCCAAAGAAAGACCTGGAAGGAATCTCGGATTTCGCAATAAAGAACGATTTGTTCGTGATATCGGACGAGATCTACGAGAAGATAATTTATGGGGAAAGACATTATTCTATAGCTTCCTTGCCGGAGATGGCTGAGAGGACGATAACCCTGAACGGCTTCTCAAAGGCTTATGCGGCCACTGGGTGGAGGGTAGGGTACCTTACCGCGCCCTCGGGGATAATAGGGGGCCTGCACAAGATACACCAATACAACACGCTCTGCGCCCCGGCACCGTCGCAGTACGCGATGCTAAGGGCGTTCGAGGAGGAGGAAAGCGTCAGTGCTATGGTCAAGGAGTATGACAGGAGGAGGAAGCTGTTGGTCAGGGGACTGGACGAATTGCCTGGCATTTCCTGCCCCCTACCAAAAGGCGCATTTTATGCATTCCCAAATATAACGGGTACGAAAATGGGTTCCGGGGAATTCGCCGAATTTATGATAAAAAATGCCAAAGTCGCTTTAGTTCCCGGTCATGTCTTTGGGGAAAGCGGTGAGGGACATGTCCGCTGTTCCTACTCTGTTTCGGCCGAGGATATCAGCGAGGCACTAGGGAGGATGAAAAAGGTCCTGAGATGAAATTCATCCCAAACAGGCCGGCGGTCCTCGTAGGGAACATGTTGGTGGTAGCCGATCTGCACAACGGGATAGAGTACGAGCTCCACAAGAAGGGTGTGGAGGTACCGTCCCAGACACAGGCAAAATTAGAGAGGCTCAAGTCCATAATAGATGAGACGAGACCCAAGAGGTTGGTCATACTGGGCGACTTGAAACACAACATACCCATCACGTCCAGGCAGGAGTACTATGAAGTCCC
>JAFGQM010000134.1 GCA_016935655.1 Candidatus Altarchaeota archaeon
GATGCTGCGGACAGCATGCTCCATCTCCAGTGCCTTGTTCAAAGCAGCAATCAATTTTTCCTTTGCCATTTTTCCACCTTTTAGAAATTTCTAGGATAAACATTAAAAAATCACTTCTTCGCCTTTTTCTTCGGCGCAGCCTTCTTTTTCGTCTCGCTGGAACCACAGCAACAGCAGCCCATTTCACTCACCTCCTCAATCAGTCATCATGGAGGGGTCAAACCAGAATCCCGCCTGGTCCATCCACTCGTATTGAACCTCAAGCTCACTAAGATGCCTGTTCTCTATATCGACCAGATGCGAGAACATCTTCTTGCCATAGGGGTCGTCCAGCTTGGCCGATGCCGTGCAATAGAACTTTATGGCACGCTTCTTGGTCTCTATGGCCAGCTTGAGCACGTCCAAATCGGTCGAGTTCTTCTTCATGTCGGCGTCCTCGGGAAATATGTCCCTGCTCGCCTTCACATCCTTTTTCTTTGGCATGGTGATCCTGCACGTGCCCTCCTGGGGCAGGACCTTTTCCTTGAGGAGCCATTTGCCGTCCGTCCTCAGGGCCTCATACTCCTTCTTAAGGCCCTTTATATGGCCGGCCTCCTCCTCGGTCAGGTATTTGAACATCTCCCTTCCCTTGGGGTTGGATACTTTGGTCCCGAGGTACACATACTGCTCCCTGCCGAGCCTCTCTATCCTGATGGCAAGGTCAAGTATCTTAAGCGCCAGCTCCTGGCCATACCCCACCTTGACTTTGGGGGCCTCTTTCTTAAGCGCTTCTTCTATTATATCGTTCATCTCCTCGATGAGGTTAGATTCCCTTGGATCCATTATCTGCAGGATAATTTGCGTGTATAGCAGTAAAAGCTTTGGTTTAAGGGTAAAACACTAGCTCTTCTTGTTCTTTTGTCCGGCCAAGACAGGCATGCAGACCCTCTTGTAGATCTCCTCCACCTCTTTGACTACCCTGTCCATGCTCTCGTCCATCCTCTTGGAGTTGGCCTCCAGGTTCTTGACATGATCCTCCAGCTTCTTCGTGTGGTGCTTAAGGAAATAAGTATGGTTCCTGAGCTGGTAGAGTATCAATACTTCTATCAGAATTACGATGACACTTATTGTTATGCTAATTGTTTCCAGTTCGTTCATTTCGTGTAATATGCAATTTCTACAATAAAAAACAGGAAGTCTAGTGTCAGCAAATGCTGTCGAACAGACATACTGCGACTATGCCGCTAAGGCTCCTAGAAGTCGAAGGAGGATGCAATGACTACTCCATATGCTCCAAAATCCAGCCGGTTACCAGATCTAGGAAGCCAGGGACGAAGTCCTTCTCCAATATCGAATACTCACTTAGCCCACCCGTATCCGCCTCCTGAAACAGGTGGTTTGCCTTCGGGAAGATGACGATGGTGGCATCCTTGTTTTCTAGGGCCTTCTCCATCTCGACCCTGTTCATCTCAGCCGGCACCTGTAAATCCAGTTCTCCGAACAGCGCCAGGACCGGAATCTTCAGCTCTCGTAAAGCAGGCCTTGGGTCATAGTCTATGAAGAACTTGTACCATGGGCTTTTGCCCAGCATTAGCTGCGGGGCAACCCTGGAATCTATTAGTCCATCGACATCGGTTATCGATTCCCTCTGCTCCGGCGGAAGGTCGTCTATCGAGTCCTTGATTATCCTTCTAATGTCCTCCTCTACCTCCTCCCAGCCCTCGCCAGCCCTTGCTGCAGTGTTGATTTTTTCCCGTAAGGCCTGCTGCTCCCGGACCTCTTCCTCGGTGGCGTTCTCGGCAAGCAACAGCAGCTCTGTCTGTGCCTCCAGGATCTCGTCTCCGGGAAGCGCAGTCCCAGCCATCAATACTGCAAAGGACACGTCGTCTGACTCTGAAGCCACTATCGGGGCTATTATGCCCCCCTCGCTATGGCCAAAAAGCCCTATTCGTTCTGGATCTATGTCCGAGCGGTTCTTCAGAAACTCGACTGCGGCCAGAACGTCCATCGCAAGGTCCTCACTGGTAGAATTGAACAGGTCACCTGTGGAATTGCCCACGCCCCTGTCGTCATACCTCAAAACGGCTATGCCGGCACGGGTCAGGTTGTCCGCTATCAACCTGAATATCTTGAAGCCGAACACCTCTTCATCACGGTTTTGGGCCCCACTACCACTGATCAAAACAACGGCCGGGAAGGGACCCTCACCCTCAGGCAATGTCAGGGTTCCCTCGAGATGTACGTCCCCGTTTTGGAACGATATGCCCTCCTGCACATAGGGCACCGGCTCCTCGACTATAACCTCCCTCTCTTTTTTTGTGAGATTGAACTTCCCCGTGACTGCAGACTGCTTGAAGCTCCCCGAGATGACGGACCCGCTCAGCTTCCCTTCAAAGACTGCTCCGGCATCCCCAATCTCAAAATGCACGACCGGGGGATTGAAACTGACATTGGACAATACCAATCCCTTCACGCCCTGTAGGGGTATGTCTATGGTGGCGTTATCAGAGCTCTCAAAGTCAACCATAGCCCCTATCTCAGAACCCAAGATGTACAAGGAACCCTCCCAGTGGCCAGTCAAAGACTGCTGATTTACTGGAGGGCATTCCCCTGCTGTCCAATAATCGACCTTCTCATCCTTACAGGCAAAACATGAGTTGGGGTAAGTGTCGGCGCACGGATAGGCTATGCACCATATGTCCGCTCCAAACCAACCGCACACGGGCTGGTATATCTCAGCACATGCCTCCGCTTCCCTCTGTTCCTCTGTGCAATAGTTCCTCTCATCTGTCTGGTTCTGTATCGGGCACTCCTGGAACTCGCAATCAGGAGCGATTCTCATAACTGTGGTACCGTCCGGGCAAAGCATAGTGTCTTGTGCGCATAAGGTGGGCTCCTTTTTTGTCAGGAGCTGTATTGTGGCTAAAATCAGTATCAACAGGGCTAAAACAAGTCCGATGACGGCAAAGGTCTTGATTCTTTTGTCCATTTTACACCCAATATTTAAACGGGAAAATCTTAAATACGAAGATGGCAGAGATTATATTCTTGTTGTTGGGGGTAAGCTTCATCCTATTCTTCGGTTTCCTGGCCGAGTTCATCTTCAGGAAGATCTACGTCCCGGACATATTGTTCCTCATAACCCTGGGTTTCATAATCGGCCCGTTTGGCCTGGATTATATCAGCCCTGCAAAAGTATCGCAAGTTGCGCCGCTTTTCACGACCTTCGCACTCTTCTTCTTGGTCTACCACGGCGCGTTCAACATAGACCTGGGGTCCTTCGTCAGGGGGCTGACGAAAAGTCTGAGGATAACTGTCTACAACTTCGTCATCTCGGTGGGCGTAGTGTTCATAATAATGCACCTTGTCACATCCGATGCCATGCTTTCCCTCTTAGTGGGTTTCATGCTGGGTGGCATATCCTCCGCCTTCGTCATACCCATACTCAGACAACTGAGGGTAAACAGCGAGACATATTCCATCCTGACCCTCGAATCGACGATGACCGACGTGTTCACTATCGTCTTCTCCCTGACCGTGATAGAGATAATGGTACTGCAGATCTTCAACCCCCAGGCGATGGTGGCCAAAATCGTCTCCCTGTTCGTTGTCGCAGGATTTGTA
>JAFGQM010000135.1 GCA_016935655.1 Candidatus Altarchaeota archaeon
CGGGTCCAAAGCCCGACAGGATTGGCCACTACCCCACGGGGCTGCGAATGCTCACGTCTTTTTTGTCTTAGAACTTTTCTTCTTGGAAGAAGGCCTTATTTTAGAACTAGCGAGGATAAAAGCTGAGAGGACAGCGACAAAGATTATTACAGCTTCCACGGTGTCAAAAAAATACCTGCCGACATTCAGGACCAGAGCAAGGAAGACGAGGAACACGAGTCCCCTGTTCAGTATGAAGGCCAGTTTTATCCTTTTGCCAAATGACACTGTGTCCTCAAGCCATGTGAAGATTCCTGAGTAGATGGCCCCGCCGTCCAGCATCGGCACTGGCAGGAGATTGAAGACTCCGACCATTATATTGATGAGGAAAATCCACTTCAATAGGGTCAAGATAACCAGGGACGGCGACTCCTTGAAGACCGATGCTGAGAAGTACTGGTTGACTGCAGACAGCGGTGGATCATAACTGACGCGGGGCGCCATGCCAAGATAACCTACTTCTGGATTGTTTGCGTTAATCCCAAGTTTCTTGACAAAGATGCCCTTGTCTGTGACAATTGTCACCTCCTGCCTAGGGGCTGTATTGCCCATTACTTCCCTAAACTTCCAGGCGTCAGTCACAATCTGGCCGTCTATAGAGTAGAGTATGTCGCCAGGCCTCAGGAACTCCGAGGCTGTAGTGAATTTTACGGAACCGTTTATTATGGTATAGTTTACTACTTCGCCGACTACTATCCCCTCGGACTCCACCAGACCCTGATAGAGCATGAAGTTTATGGCAAAGAATGTGGCCAGGCCGAGGACGAATATATTCGAAAACGAGCCGACCGAGTATACCCGCAACTGTTTTTCCGGAGTTTCCTTCCTGAACTGCTCCTCGTCAGGCTCCACAAAGGCACCCAATGGGAGGAAACTGGCAGTTATCAGGCCAGTATTCTTCAAGCGTATCCCCTGTGCGCGCGCCACTAGGCCATGGAAGCCCTCATGTATTACCAGCAGGAACACGGCGGCTATGAGGAGGTCCAAGAGGGGTATGGAGATATCCAAGCCAGGGTACTTCAGAACCGGTGCCCCGCCCTCCACGGCAGGGAGGCCGACGCTAACGGCGGATTGCTGCACCAGGCCCAACGAGAACGCTATGCCCCAAATTAGAAACTGTAGTATGAGAAGCCCTGGAAGTCCTAAAAAACCGACGAACAAGACGTAGAGCGAGCCGGTACCGGCGAGTTGGGAATACAAAAGGTATGGCGAAGAGAAGAACAGGAAGGATAAGACGAACCCTGCTAATGCAGCGTTCTTATTCGACAATCTCCCCGAGAAAGAATATACAAGCCCTGAAAGCAAGACCGCATATAGGAGGGCCTCAAGAGAGAATACAAAATAAAAGTCCAGCTGGAATATCCCACGCACGATCGGGAACGGACTGATTATGGAATCGGAAAGCATACTGTAAACGGTGCCAAAGGAGAGCAGGGTTATGAGAATCCTTCTGCCGCGCTCCTTAAGGTGGTATGCCACGAATGCCGATCCCAGGGCGCCGAAGAGCAGGACCAATGAGAAATCCCCTATGAACTTCCAAAACCCCGAAAATCTCCTGCCTAGGTGGTCTATGAACTTGAGGCCCTTCTGAGAGTCTAGCTTGAACAGAATGCCACCCTTCCTCTCCTTCCTGAAATACTTGTTCATGAAGGGCCAGATGGCGAACATGGAAAGGAGAAGGGCTAGGGAAAGAGACCACTCCCTCAAGGAGTTAAGATTGGCTTCGTCGAGTATTAGTTCGAAAATAAAGTTCGAAACGACTAGTACCAATACGCTCAACAGTGCTATGAATACTGCTTTTGAACTGTTATTAGCTGCAAAAACCATGTTGTATTTTAGGCTTATTCCTTAAAATAGTGCAATTTATCAGGAGCAGGGATGAAATCCAAACCGGAGATAATCCTCGTCGGGACTGCACACGTCTCAAAGGAGAGTGTGAAGGAAGTCAAGGAGACCATCGAGAAGGAGAAGCCGAAGTATGTGGCACTGGAGCTATGCGAGCCCAGGCTCGAGGCCCTGACCAAGAAGAAGAAATGGGGGGAGACCCCCATCACGGAACTCATAAAGAAGAACAAGGTCTACTTCTTCCTCGCCTATTCCCTGCTCTCCGCGTTCGAAAGGAAGCTCAGCGAGAAGACCGGTGTCAGGCCCGGTGACGAGATGCTCCAGGGCATAAAGAGCGCGAAGAAGGTGGGCGCCAAAGTCATACTTGTAGATCGCCCGATTGCGATAACCCTGAAGCGCGCATGGAAGATCGCCGGGTTTAAGGAGAAGATACGCTTGTTTAAGGAGTTCTTCACGTCCATCTTCGCCCTGGAGGAGGTGGACGAAAAGACGATAGAGGATTTGAAAAGGAAGGATGTTCTCTCAGAGCTGATGGCCGAGCTGTCCAAGATGGTACCCTCTGCAAAAAGGGTCCTGATAGACGAAAGGGACGAATACATAGCTGGGAAGCTGTCGGAACTGGATGGGAAGACTGTGGCGGTCGTTGGCATGGGACACAAGGAAGGCGTAGAGAAGATCCTCAGGGAGGGGAAGAAACCCGACTTCAAAAGGCTGGAGGAGATACCAAAATCGCGCTGGAAGTGGAGCTGGATCTTCTATTTGATAACCGCCTTGGTCATCGGCCTCTTCATCTTCGCCGCCCTGAACTCTCCCGAAAACTTCTGGGAGATGCTAAAATATTGGTTCTTGATAAACGGTGTTTGCTCTGCCGTCGGCGCTATCATAGCATTAGCGCATCCACTGTCCGTCCTGACCGCCTTTGTGGCCGCACCCTTCACCTCCCTGAGCCCGGCAGTAGGCGCTGGGTGGGTGGCCGGCTTGGTCGAAGCAAAGATGAGGATGCCAAGGGTAAAGGATTTTGAAGCTCTAAGGGACCTGGCGGGCATAAGGGGCTTCTGGAAGAACAGGGTCACAAGAATCCTTTTGGTGGCGGCCCTGGCGAATCTGGGGAGCATGATAGGCACCTTCGTGGCATTACCCTACATGGCCGCTCTTATCTAGTCCTTCTTCTTTATTATTATGACGTCCCCGAGGGTCAGGTTCTCCTTTTTCCCAGCATCCGCATAATCCGCCTCTTCGGCATTCGCCTGCTCTGTCAGCTTCACATGCAACACCCTCTGGAGCTTGTGGGCGATCTTCAAATCTGGGATGAAACCGTGCTCGACCCTCTTTATCAGGGAGACGGGCTCGTTTATTATCTTGGCCAAATCCTCCTGCTTTACGCCCATGCCCTCCCTCTTGTCCCTTACAAGTGTGCCGATTTCATCCAACACCTCTTCCACGACCTCCACGGGCCTTTGATAGGCCTCGGGCAAGCGTTGTGAGGGTGTGAATGGCCTGGCCTGCGGTTTTGGAACTTTCTTCGGGGGCTCCCTTATCTCCTCCAC
>JAFGQM010000136.1 GCA_016935655.1 Candidatus Altarchaeota archaeon
AGTGATGAAACCTAGCAAAAACCTACAAATTGACGAGAAAGACCTGGATATACTGAAGATTCTTCAGGGGAACGCCAGGACTCCCTTCCTGGAGATCGCGCGCAAACTAGGTGTCTCTGGCGCCACGGTGCACGAGAGGGTGAACAGGCTAGTGGAGCAGGGGACAATACAGGGTTTCACCACAGTTCTCAACCCGAAAAAGCTGGATTTTGAGATTCTGGCTCTGGTGAGGGTGACGTTGAATCACCCCTCGATAGAGATACAGGAGTTTAAGGAGGCCCTCAAGTCCATACCTGAGATTATGGAGGCCCATAATGTGACTGGCGACACGGATATAGTCTTGAAGGTAAGGACAAGGAACATAGACGACCTAAGGAGACTGCTAGTCGACAGGATCCAGTACTTGAAGGGGGTAGTCAGGATAAACTCCAGCATAGTCCTCGACTCCCCTGTAGAGAGAATTGGGCTACCTCTTTGAGATTCGGGGCTGCTTATTTTTTCGCGGCCCTCCAGCCCGTGCAGGGTCAATCCTTGGACGCCCGTCTAAGAAGAAGAAGATTGTACACCAGTATCACCATGACTATGAGCTGTGTTGAGACTATCAGTATGTTATTCTTGTATACGTCAACCCTAAGGGCATCGAGGGTTTCTTCCAGGGTCGGTTTTGGTATTATAGTCGCATTTGTCCCGTTGGTCAGATTGGTCAGGTTGTCCGGGGGGGTGTCTACAGGATCACCCAAGGAGGGCTGGACGGTCTGGATGCGCCTAAAGCTCACCTGCACCCCAGCCTGTGCATTTTGAGAACCGCTGACTGATATGGTGGCCGATACCGGCACGTCCGGTATCGTCTGTATAACCACCCTGAAATCCACTGTCGCTCCTGCCGCAATATCGGCGCATCTGCTGGCCCCCACTATTGTGTATTGTATATTGCTCAAAGTCATGCAGACCTCGGTAGCGTCGGCACTGCCTTCGTTCTTTACCCTGACTGTTATCAAGTTATTGCTCTCGTCAATACTTAGCGTAGAACCGGGGTTAGGTTGTAATATGCGCAGGCTCGGTGATTTTATCTCCGGAGGCAGTATGACGACAATCGCCTCATAGTCTTCGATCCAGCCCATTCTGTCGGAGGCTGTCATGCCCAACCTGTCGCCCGTTTCCATGCCTATGCATTTCACATCATAGTTGGCATTCCTGTTCCTCGGTATGTTCTGGCGGCCAGTGGACGTGCAAGTGAAGGACCCCGTCTTGTTCTCAAAGGCCAGGCCCACAAGCTGGAGGTCCACATCCCCGTCGTTCTCAACAATGACCGTGAGCGGGACCGAACCGTCCAGTGGGAGCGAGGTAAAGATTTTTGTGCCTGAAGGGGCGATTATCTTCATGTGGGGCTTTGGCTCCACCAAGATGAACGAAGAATAGGGGCTCCTGAATTCATTATCGCCCGAGTCTACGCATTCGACTCTTACCTTAACAGTCTCCTTACCGTCTATTATCCCTAATCCATGCGCTTCGAAGTATTCGGCAGAACCGCTGCCAAGGGTGAGATTGTCATATGCCAGGGTAAAATTCAAATCCCCGTCGAAGACGAGGGAGCAGTTATAAAGGGTCGACTCGCCAGTATTTTGTACCTTTATGTTTATCTTTGTGTCCCCATAAAGGTCGGCTACGATCTCGCTGCCCTCCTCGGGCTCCAGCACCTCTAATATCTCCTCAGCTATAGTGCCTTGGATAAACAAAAGCCCCATAAGCAACGCAAGCAGGCTGGTTGATTTCATGATGATATTTATTTCTTTATATTATTAAATCCCATTTTTAAGGGGGTGTATCTAAGGATTTTTATAACCTTTCTGCTAATTTAATACATGATTTGGATTATAGCCGGCATCGTTGGGGTGGTGGTACTGCTCCTTGTTGTAACATTAATCTACTACTGGAACAAGATAATAGGTTTAAGCAACAGGATAAAGAACTCTTGGGCGCAGATAGACGTGCAGCTGAAGAAGAGGGCGGACCTGGTGCCAAATCTGGTGGAGACTGTGAAGGGGTACGCGACGCATGAGAGGGCGATATTCGAGAATGTGAGTAAGGCGCGCTCTGCCATGATGGGTGCACAGACTGTGGAGCAGAAGGCAAAGGCCGACAATATGCTGACGGGGGCGCTAAAGACATTGTTTGCCGTGGCTGAGAACTACCCGACTCTCAAGGCAAACGAGAACTTCAAGCTGCTGCAGGAGCAGCTGGACGGGATCGAGAGCAAGATCGCCTATGCAAGGCAGTTCTACAATGACTCTGTCCTTGAGTACAACAACACGATCCAGATGTTCCCGGGAAGGATCTTTGCGGGATGGATGGGTAAGAAGACGGAGCAGTACTTTGAGATAGCAGAGACCGAGAGGGCGGTTCCAAAAGTCAAGTTCTGATGGAAAGGGTTAGCTTCTACACGCAGATAAGCAAGAACAAGAGGGACTCGATATTGATCGTAGTCCCAATACTTCTTTTTGTGGTAGTAATAGTCCTCATTATGGGGGAAGTATTCGTGCCTGAAGTGGCCTTGTTCCTGGCCGTGTTTGCGACTGTCTTCGTCCTTATCGATGCTTGGGCGTCTTACAGGTACGGGGACAAGGTCGTTATAAGCAGTGTAAAGGCCTATGAGCCCGACCCCGTCAAGCACGCTTATTATATAAACACCGTCGAGGGCCTGGCGCTTGCCGCCGGCATACCCAAACCAAAGGCCTACATAATCCCCAGCAAGGAGATAAACGCCTTTGCCACGGGCAGGGACCCGAAGAATGCGTCGATGGCTGTTACTGAGGGCGCCCTTGAGAAGCTGAACCGCCAAGAGCTCGAGGGCGTGATAGCGCACGAGATGTCCCACATAGGCAATTACGACATCAGGTTCGCCCTGATGGTGGCGATTTTTGTAGGGCTTATAGCTATCCTCAGCCACATGTTCCTGCGCAGCCTCTGGTACGGCGGGGGGGGCAGCGGAGGGAAGGACAAGGGTGGAGGAGTGATAATAATGGTCGGCATAATACTCGCTATCCTGGCGCCTATAGCCGCGCGCCTTGCCCAGCTTGCGATATCGAGAAGAAGGGAGTACCTGGCCGACGCCACCGGGGCGAAGCTCACCAGGTACCCAGCAGGGCTCGCAAGCGCTCTGGAGAAGATAAAGACGGCGAACCAGGGCAATATGAATGTCAGCGAGGCCATGTCGCACCTGTTCATCTCAGACCCGAAGAAGAGCTTTGCCGACAATATCTTCGCCACACACCCGCCAATAGACGACAGGATCACCAAATTGCGCGCAATGTAAAAATGTTTTTTTCTTTTGATGTTGTTAAAGACCGCATGGAAACAAGAAATCTCGCGATTCTTCTTTGTGTGCTGTTTTTGCCGGGGATATGCGCGCATGAGATTGCCTACACATGCGCCAACCTTGAGTGTCTTGAAAGCACGGGCATCTCCTTTGGAATCGTTTTCACTGAAAATGCCTCCGAGTTCAGCGAGAACAGCACATGGAAGACCAAGTATGTGACCTACTCGTCCATAGAGGCCAGGATGGATGACACCATCATAGCCGCCTATGACGGATTTGTCAACCTGACGAAGTCCAGCCTTTCCGGGAGTGTGAGCATAGAGGGGCTCATCCCTGAGCCGGATGCCGCAGATAAGGTCAGGTCATCCCTATGCTACAACAGGACAGTGATGGGGGAAAAATACTCAATGTTTGTCGGGAATACGTTCGGGTATAGTGGCACTGGCGGGAAAAAAAGGGATTACGTCTACTTCGGGTGGATAGTCCTTCCACTGAGCTCAGAGGTCATATGCGAGGAGGGCCCCGCGATTAGCGTGCTTCCACTAACTCTCATAGAGTGCAGAGACGATGCTGATTGCGACTCGAACAAGGTCTGCGACGGGTATGTATGCGTCATGCTGGAGTGCGAGAGGTGCGAGCACGCCCAAGACCACGTCTGCATCAAGGACGAATGCTGCAGCTACAACGACTGCGCCGAGGACGAGATATGCAGCAATTACGGCTGCAACAAATTGAGTTGCGCCGGTGACGAGACCCCAAAAAACCATAAGTGTGAAAGGATATACTGCGGGTTATTTGAAGAGGCCCAAAACGGGAGGTGCTCATTCAACTCCCTCTGGGTATACTTCTTTGCGATAATTGCCATTGCAGCGGTCTTTTTCTGGGTTATGTTCGGCTACAGGAGATCCCCTAAGAGGAAGTGGTACAATAAATAGTTCTAAGCTGAGGGTGGTTCTTCCTGGTAAAGAGGTGCCGGTTTCAAGTACTCCACGAGGAACCTCTCCACTTCATAAGGGCTCTCAAATATTTGAACCGACATGTCCCTCAGAAAATGAGGTATGGAGCCCAGGGGCAGCGTCTCCAATATCCTGAGCGCCAGATTCGCCTCCATCTTGTGCTTCCTGCTCGTGTCCCTTAGGGAAATCCGGGTCCTGATGCCCAGCTTAAGTCCCCGGACATCTATCTTGTGCGGCTTGTTTGAGTTGAGTATGAAAGGGTGCAAAAATTCCAATATCCCGGAAACCATCCTATGCGGTGAGAACTCGGGTCTTGTGAAGTCGATGAAGCTCTGCCCGCCCCTACTGAAGAC
>JAFGQM010000137.1 GCA_016935655.1 Candidatus Altarchaeota archaeon
AAGGTTCAAAGATAGTGTTTATTACGTGCGGCCTCGGCGGCGGGACCGGCAGCGGGTCTGCAGCTATACTGGCCGACATAGCGAAGGATATGGGGATAACTGCAGTGGCGTGTGTGACCCTTCCCTTCAGATCAGAGGGGATGCAAAGGTGGAAGAACGCAGAGTATGCCTTGAAAAAACTGCAGCATATTGCGGATACGGTTATAGTTATACCCAACGATAAACTCTTGGACCTCGTACCCGATATGCCATTGAACGCGGCTTTCCAATACGCGGACATGCTGTTGGGCAACACACTGAAAGGCATGATCGACCTTGTGACAAAGCCTGGCTTGGTCAACAGGGACTTGGCCGACCTCAGGTCGATACTCAACCGCGCCGGAGTCGCTGTGATGGGCGTGGGCGAATCCAACATAATGGAGGAGCATGAGAGGATGATCGAGGCCGCAGAGCTTGCAATGAGGAGCCCGCTGTTGAACGCTGATGTTGCGACGGCGGACAAGGTTCTGATCAACATAAGCGGCGGCAGGAACATGAAGCTAGACGGGGTAAATACGGTTATTGAATATGTCATGAGCCAGGTCCAGCCTGGGGCAGACCTGTTCTGGGGCGTGCAGATAGACGAGACTTTGAACTCCGGGACCACCAGGGTGATGGTCATAACGGGGGGGATAAAGGCCTCCAAGGACATACCCCTGATAGTGGGGGCCAGGAAAGCCACTGCATACCTGGAAAAAAGGCACACGGGCATAATGGAGGTCGACGAGAACGTTATCTCGAGGGACCTGGCATTGAGCATCTAGGTCCCCTGAAAGGCCTTGGCGTTCATCCTTATGGTTAGTGACAAGGAGACTACAGTCCAGTTTCTAAAGCAAAGGGTAGAAAGGTTCGTCAGGGAAAGGGACTGGGATGTCTACCACCACCCAAAGGAGCTGGCAATCTCCATAGCCATAGAGGCAGCCGAGTTGCTGGAGATCTTCCAGTGGATCGAGAAACAGCCCAAGGAGGACATCAAACGGGATGAAAAAGTGATGTCCCAGATAAAGGACGAGCTGGCAGATGTGATAAACTACTGCATCGGGCTGGCCAACCAGCTGGGTATAGACATATCCGACTCCGTAGTCTCCAAGATAGAGAAGAACGAGACCAGATACCCTGTTGCCAGGGTAAGGGGGAAGGCCAGGGAAAAGGTTTCCGCAGAATAGATTTTTATAGATTCATACATAATTCAACCATGTCCGAAAAGCTAACCAGAAGGGAGTTTGACAAAAAGCTCAAGGAACTGGAGTTATACAAAGAAAGGGAGCGGCAGGGGGAGATAATCTGCGGGGGCGGCGCTATTGCGGTGCTGATAGCGTTTGGACTGATTATAGCGACATCCGTCTACACGCCTACTGAACAGCTGTTCGTCTTTTTCGCTCCAATGCTGCTGGCCATCCCGCTGGTTCTGATATTCCTGCTGCTAGCCTGGCTGACCATAGGGAAGAAAATCGGAGGGATAGACAAGGAGATTATAGAACTATACGGCCAGATAGATGAGAAGGACTATTGACACTGCTCAGTGCTCAGCCCCGTGTCTTAGGGTTTATTCCTGAATACTACTAGTTCTGCATGAAGAAAAAGGGGAAGGTTGTACGGTTCACATTGATAGGAAAAAACTATGGCCCCATCTTCTACGGCGACAATGTCGATATAAGATGCCTTCTATGGAACTATCTTGACGAGTTAGAAGAGGCTGTAGAGGAAAGCAAAAATACCGTCCGTATCAAGACCCAGGCAAAGGAGAGAATAGGGACCCTAAAAGATCAATTGGGGAAAGAGGAACTGAACTGGGCCTTAATAAAGGGGGCCCTGTCCTGGCTAAAGAAGAACATAAGACTACCGAGGGGGATAACGGGTATCTTAAGCCTGTTCTCGAACCTTTGAATATCAAAAACATGCATGAGTAAACACTGCTCAGTGCTCAAGCCCGCCCGTAAACTTTCCCTACCCCCTCGTTCTAGATATAAAAATGGAATTCGAGATTCAACCTCAAAGGGCGACGATAAGAAGCGTCTCCAATGGGTTTCAAAAGATTGTGTTGGAGGTCGAGGAGGTCATAGTGTCCCAGAGCCCGGGACTGTCACTTGTCCCTCCATTTACAATCCCGGCATAACGATCTAGCCCCGGATTTTTAGGGGTAAATGGGACGAAAGTCCCGATTTAAAAAATAAACGGAGGACTCGAATAGAATTCAAAAGAAACCCTGGCACCGAGGTTCTAGCGATAGAACCTCACTCTTCTTTTTATAATGGACACGTTGAAAAGCCCGTAAGGCGTCAGTGAGCTCAAAAAACCATAATCGATTTCTTTGTATCACTTCTAATTTAACATGATTTCTCTGGGCATAGAGGGGACCGCACATACCCTCGGTATAGGCTTAATCGATGAGGGGGGGAATGTGCTTGCAGATGTCAAAAGAACGTATTCACCCACTGAGGGGGGCATACACCCCCGAGACGCCGCAAGACATATGGTCGACAGCTTCGGGGATGCGCTTAAGGAGGCTTTGGAGATCTCCAAGATCGATAGGGGGGATATAAACATCGTGTCCTTTGCGCAGGGGCCGGGGTTGGGGCCCTGCTTATCCAACAGCGCAGTAGCCGCGCGCGCACTGGCGCTTTCCTTAAACCGGCCGATAGTCGGTGTAAACCACTGTGTGGCACATATAGAGATAGGGAACCTTATCGCAAAGAGGGAGTTCCAAGATTGGTCGCGGCCACTAATCCTGTATGTCTCAGGCGGGAACACGCAGATACTGATGCTCAAAGAGAAGAGGTACAGAGTCTTCGGCGAGACTCTTGATATAGGGGTAGGCAACATGCTCGATAAGTTTGGAAGGGCAGTAGGCCTGCAGCACCCGGCTGGGCCCAAGATAGAGGAGCTGGCCAGCAATGGGAGGGGGTATCTAGAGCTGCCATACGTCGTCAAGGGCAATGACTTGTCGTTCTCCGGCATACTGACCGAATCCTTGAAGAGGGTAGAGACCAAAAGCCTGGACGATGTCTGCTACTCCCTCCAGGAGACCGCCTTCGCTATGCTCACCGAGGCCACAGAGCGCGCTCTGTGCCACCTTAAATCAAGGCATCTACTCCTTACTGGCGGGGTCGCCAACAACAAAAGGCTCCAGCAGATGTTGAAGACCATGGCTGGCGAGAACGGCGTGAACTTCTCAGTCCCGAGGGGGTACTGCGGGGACAACGGCGTAATGATAGCCTGGACTGGCATACTCATGTACAAGTCGGGCTTTAGGCAGGAGATAGAGAACACGAGGGTGAACCAGGACTTCAGGACCGACGACGTTGTCATAGAATGGTTTGAACCGGTCAACATAAAGCCTGAGGAGAAGAGGGGCATGTGGAAGGGCGCGGAGGCCCTGCTGACGATAGAGGACGGCAAGATAAAGAAGAACAGGGTGAAGAAGGCGTACCGGGTGGACGAGATTGACGAGACCATCAGGAAGTCCAGGACCACGCGCGAGGCCAGGCTACTGGAGGCCTCATTGGCCTCAGGAGTGAAGTCGCCCAGGGTATCCAAGGTCTCAAGGGAGCAATGCACGCTCCACATGGAATATCTGGAAGGACCAACGGCTGCAAACTTTTTCGAATCACATGGAAATGACAGGAAGTTGAGCGAGCGTATAGGCCTGTACATCGCCAAGCTCCATAACGCCGGCATCATACACGGGGATCTGACCACATCCAATATGGTGATAGCCAAGGGGGACGTATACCTCGTAGACTTCGGTCTTGGAGGCTTCTCGAATAGGATTGAGGACAAGGCAACAGACTTGTTGCTATTGAAAAAGTCCTTGAACGCCAACCATCCCGCGCATTTCGACCGGATCTGGCCCGACGTCCTATCGGGATACAGGGAAGCGGTAGAGTTCTCCGATACCGTATCAAGGCTTGAAAAGGCCGAGAAGCGGGGGAGGTATTTATAGGGGACAACATAAATAAACGTCCAAATGACCAAAAGGATAATATTTGTAACCACGAACAAATACAAGGTCGAAGAGGCCAATAAAGTGGGGATGGGGTATTCAGTCGAGTTCATCCCAGACAACTATGACTACCCGGAGCTTAGGACCGGGAACGACCCAGAGGAGGTTGCGGTATACGGTTCAAAGCTCGCCTTTGCAAAGATCGGGAAGCCCCTCATAGTGGAGGACTCTGGAGTGTTCATAGATGCATTTGGCGGATTCCCCGGCATATGCTCGGCATTCTTCTTCAAAAAGATAGGCATTGAAGGCGTTTTAAAGCTCATGGAGGGGGTCGGAGACAGGAGCACGTCCATGAAGTCATGCGTCTGCTACTGCGACGGCAGGACTACGAAGACCTTTATAGGGGAAACGAGGGGTAGGATAGCCGACGGGCAACTGGGCAAGGGCGGATTCGGCTACGACCCGATATTCATACCGGAAGGTTATGACAGGACCTTTGCGGAGGATGGAAAGACAAAGGCCCAGGTTTCCCATAGGGCAAGATCATTTAAAAAATTCTGCGAATGGTACGATGGCTTTAAAGGATAACGGACCTGTTTTGATGCTGGTAACAGCCTCGCTGTTTGCGGTGATGGACATCTTTGTAAAATTGCTGCCCCAACTGCCCGCCTCGGAGATATTGTTCTTCCGGTTTCTAGTAAGCTCAGTTATGGTCTTCGTGCTATTCAGGCTTTTTAGAATCAGGATACGGCTAGTCGAAAGGAAGTTCACGGCGTTGAGGGTCATATTCGGCTTCTTCTCGGTTTATTTTTTATTCGAGGCCATATCTCTCACCAGCCTATCCAATGCCATCGTGTTGTTCTATACAGCCCCACTCTTCTCCATCATCCTCTCGCATATCTTCTTGAAAGAGAAGGCAGGCAAAGTGGTCATACCTCTATTCTTAGTCTCTTTTACGGGGATCCTGCTCATCATAAAGCCTGAGTTCTCCTCGATGGAGCCGGGGGATATCTACGGGGTTCTGTCAGGCCTATTCGCAGCCATGAGCTTCACGGCTTTGAAAAAACTCGAGAGCTTTGAATCTGCATGGACAATAACGCTCATAACGATATACGGCACACTGCTGGTGTCCATGCCCCTAGCAGTAGCAAACTTCGTCATGCCATCGCCGGAAGAAGCCATGATGCTCCTGGGGACCGGCATCATCGGGTTCTTCGCTATCCTAGCCATGACCTTTGCCTTTAGATACTGTTCTGAATCTGAGGGCACTGAATTGTTGATGTTCGAGGCCGTCATAGCTACTATCCTAAGTATCCTGGTCCTCGGCGAGGCCGTCGATATATACTCCCTGATAGGGTTCATCCTTGTGCTCTCGTCCAACTTTTACATAACCTTTGCACATGCGCACATCGATATCCACCTGCATCATAGATAGTTTTTATCCTATTAACTTCAACTTAAACGCTTTTTGCCCCGGTAGTGTAGT
>JAFGQM010000138.1 GCA_016935655.1 Candidatus Altarchaeota archaeon
TAGTTTAACCCATTAGCTAATCATGGCCAGAAAGACCCCCAGTGAAGCAATCGAACAACTCCAACGGATTGCAGAGCGGGAGGTGGAGCGAGGGGACCTCATAAGTGCTGCCGGTCGCTTTGTAGACATTGCCAAGTTGCAGAGGAAGGCTGGTAGATACGGGGCCGAGGCTCTCGCATACGACCATGCTGCCAGTTTAGAAGCTCAAAGAGCTGAGAACGAGCTTAGAGCTGGCCAAAGAGACTCCGCGGCTACAGCTTATGCTGGGGCCGCAATTGCGCGCACCCGCCAGGCTAAGGCACATAACCGGGCGGGGGATAAGCTGGCTGCTGCTGAAGCGCACAGCCTTGCGGCCGAAGCGAATACCCGCGGCGCTGAGCTTCATAAGAGGATAAAAGATGCCGGGCTTGCAGCCAATGCATACGCTTATGCGGCCAAGTCGGCTAAGAAATCCGCCAGCAAATTCAAACAAGTCGGTGCGAAGGGTCTTGCCGCTGATAAACAAAGGCAAGCGGCGAAATCGCACCTTCGTGCATCTGAGGAATATACTGAAAAACTGGTTAAGCCGCCACTCAGATTCCGTTTCTTGGGGTTGACGCACAGGGTGCGCGCCAAGAGGGCGCTAAAGAAGGCTGCAAAGCTCGGGGAAAGGAGACCTCGCAGAAAATAGCTTCGACATAAGCTTAACCAGTACATCCACAAGACTTCTAGATACACTTTATCAGTTTGGTATAAACATGAGTAACCTTTTATCCTCTTAGGCATTATTCCAACAAATCAAATGCCTACTAAGAAACCCTCTCTGACCCAGGGGTGGGGCAGATGGAGGGCTTACAGGAGGGAATCAGCCCCGCTCAGGAGAGAGCTTAAGCAGGTAAGTGCCTTCCCGAGGAAGCGTGACTCAATAACAGGCGAGTTTGAGAGCAAGATACAGGCTTCGCAAAGAATGCCTGATACAGATGAGAGGATGCGCGTCTACTACCATGGGCAGGAGAGGATGACCGCGCGTCTCAAGGCCCTAGGCACTGATGTATTAGATAGGAAGGAAGCCAGGAAAAAGGAGCTTTCGGCTAAGTTGGATGGGATGAGGAGAAGACATCATGATCGATTATACAGGCTTTTATTGCATTTTAGGATTAAATCCATCCAACAGAAACAGGGGTTTTTAAAGGCTTACATTAATATATATAAGTCCGCAAAACTCCGCTTCTGAATAACCTACCGTTTATTATATACGATGTACGAGAAGAAGGAAAACGGGACGCCTCCTACTTCTCGGCGCGCGCGGATGCGCGCATGTCTCCTGCACCCTTTTGTAGCGACTGGCCGCGGGGCCAGGAGGGGTTTTGCAGCCATCATGAGGTTTTTCAAAAGGATAGCAAGGGCTGTGAAATCCGTCCTGCTGAAAATCCTTGATTGCATCCTCTGGCCATCCAGGAAGTTTTGGCAGGGGCTCAAAAGACTGAAAAACTGGATCGCAAAAAAGTTGTCCTGGGTCTTTTCCAGGATCAAGCGCTTATTTTTGAGGCTTTGGAGACCCATAGCCAGTTTTTGTGGCAGGGTAAGGAAACTATTTTTGCGGATTTGGTCGCGCACGAAAAAGTTCCTCTCTTGGATGAAAAAGTGTTTCATTACGATATGGCTGGTCTTTTATCTCCCCCCGGGGTGGTTTTTCTGCATGCTGGGGAAGTTTTTTTTAAAACTTTTCAAAAGGAAGGGACGCAAAGCAAAAGTTGGGATAGTCGCCGGACGCGGGGGGGTGGAATCTTGGTTAAGACGGTCGTTCTCCACCAAGGACCAGATTAGTGAACCCCTATGTTCTATCCCCGGGAGATTGGATATAATTAGCCACTCCTCCACGAAATCAACTACTCTGAATTGCTCGGGTTGTGCATTTTCATCCAACTTCTCTGATCCGAAATGCAGGTTACAATTAATGAAACTCATTGGCCAGAACTGCTGCTGCAAATTGGTTTTAAACGACGGCTATTACAAAAAGGAGTATAGCGGTGATATCGTCCATATGTTGCATGAGCTCTACAACATCTCTGAAACATTGGCGTTCAACGCACGGGATGAGTGCGGCGTTTGCGGGAGGATCATGGAGGACAAAGTCCGCAGGTTTAAGGAGATAGTGCTTAGGGATCCCCTTAGGGTTGTGAGGGGCAATCCAAGGATTGAGAGGGATGAGGGAGTGCGGGTGGATGGAATCCCAGGACAGCAATGTGAGGAATGTGAGGGCTGTATCAGAGATTCCATATCCCTTTTGATTGAGCGGCTCGAGAACAGTCAACTCATAAAAAAGATGTCCCTTTTGGGAATTGACGATTATGGCCTGGTATTGACGCCCTTGGTCAGGCCGTTCTTTTCCGAGTCGAGCATCTGCCTGCAGGTTCCCGGAGGTTTCACAAAACTGGCTTCTTATGCGAATTCAGGTTCCGAAGTCACTATATACTCTAACAGCAATTCCGACGAGCTATATTTCATCCATCCGCCTGAATATGGCTTAAGCCCTAGTGAACTAAAGATCCTCAAGGAGGTCTATGGTGATCTAGCCGATAGCGTGCCCCTTGCAGCAGGCAGCCATTTTGAGACCAGGTTTAAGGAGTTTTCAAAACAGATGCTGGCGAAAAAGGCGGCAAAGAACAAGCTCTCCCTTACAGAAGAACGGATGAACATTTTAGCCGAGATTCTGCCCCGGTATTCTTTGGGGTTGGATGTAATCGAGCTGCTGCTCAGGGACCCGAACCTACAGGACGTCTACATAAACTCCCCAGTGGAGGAAACGCCCATATATGTGAAACACAAAGACTATGATGACTGCAGGACCAACATATTCCTGACTGAGAACAAAACAAAGAACCTTGTCTCAAAGTTCAGGCTCAGGAGCGGAAGGGCCTTTTCCGAGGTCTCGCCCATCTTGGACATGGAGCTGCCGGAGTTTGGCGTCAGGGTTAATGTCACAGGGCCGCCCGTAAGCCCTGACGGGTATGCCTTTGCTTTCAGGAGGGGTGGGGAAAGACCATGGACCCTACTCAAATTCATTGATAACGGGATGATATCACCCCTCGCCGCCGGCCTGTTGGGCTTTATAGTGAACGAGGAGTCCACTGTACTTTTATGCGGTGACAGGGGCAGCGGGAAGACCTCCCTTCTCACGGCACTCGTGGGCGCGATGCCGACCAAGTATAGGATCCTGACTATAGAGGACACCTTTGAGATACCGGTGAACTTCCTTGCTGCCAACGGCTTTAGGATACAGAGGATGAAGGTCAAGCCGCCTACCAATACCCGGGAGTCCTTTGAAGTGAGCACTGACGACGCCCTGAGAAGTTTGTTGAGGATGGGCGATTCGGCGATAGTCATGGGCGAGGTTAGGGGACAGGAGGCAAGGACGCTCTATGAGGCGATGAACGTAGGCGGTAGCGGGAATTGCGTGCTTGGGACAATACACGGCAAGTCCCCCAGGAGCCTTTTGGAGAGGGTGGTGTCCTCTCTTGGGGTCCCGGCCCAGTCGTTCAAGGCTACCGACCTTGTCGTTCTGGCGAACAGGGTGAGGCCGCAGGGAGGGAGCCAGAAGTTCAGGCGGGTGACGGAGATTGTAGAGGTCGGTAAAAGCTGGAAGGACCCGAACCCGGACGACGTCTTCAAAAGGCTGATGCTCTACAACCCCGATACTGACACATTGGAGCCCACGGGATTCCTTAAGCATCCGGAGAGATCCGAGGTCCTGGATGCAATAGCCTTCAGGAGGGGAGTCGCAGCCTCTGAGGTTTGGAGGGACATCCAAACGAGGGGCAGGGTTTATGGGTATGTCGTTGAAAGACAGAAGGAACTAAAAAACCGTAGACTTCTTGAAGTCGAGACATTGGTGGAAATAAACAAGGCCTATTCTTCGCTTACGGATTCCGCGATAAAGAAAGGCAGGATCGATTTCGACCTGCTTTTTGAGCTTTTTGCGAACTGGTTTGAGGAGCGTTTTGTAGAGCAGGACAGGAGGTATAGGATAGACATATCCACAAAGGATGGAATACGGAAATTACACGAGACTTTGTAGGCTCTCTGGACGGGTTTTTGGGCCATTTGTGAGGATGGGGGATGAGGAGGAAACAGAGATCCAGGCAGCGCTTTCGTTCCTTAAAATAAAGGTCTGCCCGCGGGAGTCGAGGAGCCTGGCCTTGACGGCCGCAGTGCTAAGCGTCCTGTCGGTCTTGTCTCTAGCCTACATTTTAACCTTCTTTTTTGGTTTTTCATTTTTTTGGCTCCTGACTTTTGGGTCCTCCCCCCTGCTTTATTTTTACCTTAAGAAATACCCGCAACTCAGGAGGGATGGCGAGATGAAGCGCTCACTGAGCCAGATACCCGAGCTGGTGGGCTACGTTTTGATGAGTCTGAGGGTCAATCCCAACCTTGAGCGCTCGATCCAGTTTGCCGCTGGGCATTCCAAGGAGCCTTTTACCTCCCTGCTCTCCAAGATACTGTATGAAGTGGAGATTGGAAGAGAGTCCACAGAGAAAGCCCTCTCGGATTTTGCAGATGGGTGGAGCCACTTGTGCCCGGAGTTCAAGAGGGCGGTCAGGCTGGTGATAGCTTCAACGACGGAAGGCAGCGAGTCCAGGAGGCAGATGACGCTTGACAAGGCCTCTGACATCCTGCTGGAGGGGCTTTCCAAAAGGACTGGAAATTCAGCGAGGGCCTTGCACACCCCCGTCATGGTCATATTCACATTCGGCGTTATACTGCCCCTGGTTTTCATAGCCATAATACCTTTCATATCGCTGATGGGAATCTCGATGGGCGTAACAACCATAGCGATAGTTTACACGATAGCTCTTCCGTTGTTCCTCTACCTCCTAATAAATTTCATTTCATCCAGTCGTCCGGTCACAATACCCCCTCCCAGGGTCCCCACGGTAAAAAAAGGCACCGTACCAGTCGTCTTTGCAGTCTTGGTCTCATCAGCCTTCATAATCCTGGGGTCCTTGCCCCTATCCGGTTTTGATCTGGGGCTGGGCCCGCTTTCCTATCTGCCTTTTGCCTGGGGCGTGTCAATGGGCATAAGCATATACTTCCTGATGACCACAAACAGGGTCAAGTCGCTGAGAAGGGAAGTCAAGCGGATGGAAAACGGCTTTGCCGAGATGTTGCATCAGCTTGGGGTCATACTGGCAGAAGGCCACTCACTTGAAGAGGCTTTCTCCAGGATTGAATGCCCTCCGAAGAATTCGGAGTACGTAGACCTCTTCCAAATTGCATCCAACAACATCCGGGTTTTCAATGCCGACATACGTTCAGCATTCTTCGACCCGGGCTTCGGCGCCCTGAAAAAGGTATACTCTGACACCGTGAAGGGGGCGGTGGACATAATAACATCCATCGCGGAAAAGGGCTCCGAGGTGGTAGCCTCCGTGAGCTTCCGTATCGCAGCCCAGATAAACAGCATGCAGAGGATAGACGATGAGATAGAGAGGACTCTTGGGAGCATCGTCTCATCGATAAAGATCATAGCCATGGTCGTGGGGCCCTTGGTGGGCGGGATGATCTCGAGTATGAGCGTGGTCTTGGCAGATACTATGTCCAATACATCAATCGGCGGCGAGTTCATGGGTTTCTCCGCATCGTCCGCCCAGCCCCTTGACCCCCAGTGGGTGACATTCATAGTCGCAGTCTACTCGCTGGAGTCGGCCCTCATATTGGCTGCGTTTGCCACAGGCCTGATACATGGTAATGACTCACTAATGAAGAAAAGGAGCATCGGGGCGGCAGCCCCCGTATCCGTCTTCGTTTTCACATTATGTGCGTGGTTATCCTCAGGCATATTCAGCGGCATGGCATAACACAGGTTTTTTAGCCTGTAGGCGTTAGATAGATATGGCCTCGAAGCCTGCTGACAAATCAGTCCCTTTACAATATATCGCTGTCATAGTAGGTGTATCAGCGATAATGGGGTTTTTCCTCCTTTTGGGGTCGGATATCAGAAGCGACCGCCCGTCTGGCTTGCCCATACTCGGCAATACAAACCCGATTGTAGCCTCTGAGCAAAGTGAGCTTTGTTCCGACGGCCTTGACAACGACGGCGATGGGGAGATCGATTGCGGTGGTGATTGCCCGTACGATTGCGACACCTTCTTCGTCGACAAGGGGGGTGTGGGGGGTTTCGCATGCAGCGGCTCTGGCACCGGCAGGATCTCACAGCCTTGGTGCACCATAGACAAGGCCAGCAATACGCTGACTGCCGGCCAGACTGTGTTGGTTAGGGCAGGGGTTTACGCCGAGCCCATAATAGCCAGGAACTCTGGGACCAGTTCCGCTTACATAACCTACAAGAACTTCGGGGAGGAGAGCGTGATTATAAACCCGACAGCGGATCTCCCATCTGGCACGGTCATAAACGGCATCCCCGACGACGGAAGGCAGTCCA
>JAFGQM010000139.1 GCA_016935655.1 Candidatus Altarchaeota archaeon
AGGTCGCTGGTCTCGAGCGCTATGGTCCTGGACCTTGCCTCTTCCTGTGTCGCATATGCCTTGCCGTACTCGCCGTTTTCCCTGTACTGCTCAGCCTGCTGCTCCAGGCCTTCGATTTCTCTGAGGGCAGTATAGTATTCGTCGTAAGGTATCTGGACCGCAGCCACAGAACCTGCCAGCATCAGGGCGCAAAGGACTATGGATGTTTTCATCATGGCTGGGGATATTAATGGAGGCCCGTTTAAAAATATGTGCATGGTTCTCAATCAGACTTTAATAATACAAAACGGTAATATACAAAAAACTGATTAAAATGGTTGTCGTATCCGGAACGTCCAACAAGGGATTCGCGAAGGAGCTGGCGAAGGCCTTGGGCAAAAGATATGTCGATTCCGACATACACCACTTCCCGGACGGTGAGCTGCATGTCAAGGTACCCGGCGGCAAGATAGACAGGGAGGGCATAATCGTCCAGAGCCTGGCATACAGACCCAATGAATACATCCTGGAGCTCATACTTTTGGCCGATGACCTTCGAAGGGAGGGCGCGAAGAAGGTCATAGCGGTCATCCCCTATCTGGCCTACGCCAGACAGGACGAGGAGTTCACCAAGGGCGAGGCTGTTGCGTTCCTAAGCGTGGCGAAGCTCCTGGAGACCTATTGCGACAAGATAATCACTGTGGACACACACCTGCACCGGTTCCACAGAATCTCCCAGGTATTCTCAAAAGCGGTCAATGTCTCGGCCATGGAGGAGCTGGCCCAGTATGCGAAGAAGAGGTACAAGAACCTGAAGAACCCTTTGATAATCGGGCCCGACGGGGAGAGCAAGCAGTGGGCCAAGCAGATTGCCGGCATAATGGAATGTGAGTATGACATATTCGAGAAGGTGAGGCTTTCTGCCACAAAGGTGATAGTCAAGCCCAAGAAGAAGGACCTCAGGGGCAGGGACATCATAATAGTGGACGACATAATATCCACAGGCGGGACGATTATCGAGACCATAAAGATAGCCAAAAAGCAGGGGGCAAAGAGGATAATAGTCTTCTGCTCACACGGCCTGCTGATGGACGGGGCGCTGAAGAGGATACTGAGGGCTGGCGCCGAGGTGGTCGTGAGCACGAACACCGTACCAAACTCCACGAGCAAGGTGAGTGCTGTTCCCTCGGTAGCCAGGGTTCTAAAGGGAAAAGTGAAATGACCAGGCCTTCTTGGGATGAATATTTCGCAAGGATTGTAGAAGACGTTGCCGCCAGGTCCACCTGCATAAAGGAGGGGAGACAATATGGGGCGGTGATAGTCAACGATAAATATGAGATCATCGCCACCGGCTACAACGGCGTCGTCAGGGGCGCGCAGCACTGTGAGGAAGTCGGGTGCATCAAGGAGGAGATGGGCGTAAGCTCTGGCATGGGCCACGGCATCTGCCCCGCTGTCCACGCCGAGATGAACGCGCTCATACAGGCGGGCAACCGCGCGCGCGGATGCACGCTCTATGTCAACGGCGACCCCTGCAAGATATGCGCGCGCCTGATAGTCAACGCGGGGATACGGAAGGTAGTGATAAGCGGGGAGTACATAGACAAGGAAGGTTTGAAGACCATGAAGGCTGCCGGCGTCGAGATAGTCCACCTTAAAAAATAAATGGCTCTTGTTGTAGGTCTTTCCGGACGTATCGGAAGCGGCAAGGGGGCTGTAGCCCAGTATCTCCGCGAGAAATACGGGGCTGAACAATTCGTATTCTCAAAGATCCTGGCTGATGTCCTGGACAGGCTTTCTTTGCCCAAGACCCGCCAGAACCTGCAAAAACTGGGCGATTCATTGAGGAGGGAGTTCCACAAAGGGGTCATAGTGGACGCCCTCGCGAACGACATCTCAAAGTCCAAGGCATCCCTAGTCGTCGTGGACGGCATCAGGTATGTGAATGAGGTGAAGATGCTCAGGGGGTTTAAGGAAAACGTCCTGCTCTATGTGGACGCGCCCCTGGAAAAAAGATACGAGCGCTGCGTCAGAAGGGGTGAGAAGGGCGAGGGCGGCATGAGCCTTGAGGAATTCGAGAAGTCTGATCTTGGGCCCACGGAACTGGAGCTGGAGAAAGTCAAGGGAATGGCTGACCACATACTGGAGAACACGGGCTCGATCGAGGAGTTGCACAGGAAGGTTGGGAGCATCCTAGGGAAAAAATTTGCCTGATCCAGATGGACAAGAGATTCATTGGAATCGTGGACTATCTTTTGATAATGATGGGGTTGTTCCTGATACTCGACTCCCTGTATCTGCATTACATAGTTTTTGATTATGGCACAATAGGCCTGGCCTGGCTGGACCCCTGGTTCAACCACTGGATGATAGGGGCCTTGTTGGTTCTGGTGGCGCTGCGTGATTTGGGGAAGATCTGATTACTGCACCATCCCGAACCTCTTGTTCTTAGCAGTCATCCTGAGGAAATACCTCAATCGCTGCTCAAAGATTTTTGGGCGGCTCCGCGCCATCTCTATCCATCCTATGCGGATTTGTTTGTAGGACTCTGGGAATCTCTGGAAGTTTTTCCAAGTTTCTTTGTCTTTTTTAAGGGCTTCGAGAAGGTCAGATGATATCACAAATTCCTCTTTAGGGTCGAATGCATGCTCCACCGCGGCCAGGCCGGCAGATGTCATCTTCCCTTGCTTGATTAAACGCCTGATGCGTTCCTTGTTCGCCTCAGAGAGCTGGCTTCCGCGCCTGCGGGGGGTGAACCTCTGCGCAAATCTTTCCTCGTCGATCTTCTTGGCTGTGCTGTCTATCCAGCCATAGCATAACGCTTCTTCCACAGCGTCATTGTAGGGGATCCTTGGCTTGTTCGTATGCCGCTTGTAATAGACCAACCAGATCTCCCTTTCAGTATCATAGTGCTTTTCCAACCAAGAGCGCCATGCTTCCCTGTCAGTTACATAGAGTTTCTTTCCTAGTTCCATGTTTTGGTGTCAGGTTACTCAGAAAAATTACAATCTCCCCCCCATATAGGGCCCTGCGCGCGCATAGCCGAATTTTTTGTAATACTCGCGCGCGCCTATGCCGCTGATTACTCTGATCTCCTTAAACCCCCACTCCTCGCGCGCGATCCGCTCGGCTTCCCTGAGCAGCTCCCCGCCGTACCCGCGGTGTTGCCACTTCTCCTCAGGCTTCTCCCCCGCCTTCTCCCCTATCTCGACCATCGGGCCGTAGACGTGGAGCTCTCTGATTCCTGCCGCGTTTTTCATTTCGGGCCTGTGGGCTTTCTTGGACGGTTTCCTTAAACGCAGGAAGCCTATTAGCAAGTTGTTTTTTGTTTCTTCAAAACTCAGGAAAATCTCTTTTCCTCCGTTGGCGTCATAGTCTATCCGCTTCAATTCAATTGCATCCAAGTCTAGTTTTATCTTTTCCTTAGACATCTTCAGGCCGATCTCCCTACAGCGGATACATTTGCACCTGTCGCCGTGTTTTCTCATCTCAGCTTCCACCAGTTCTCGGAGGTTGCTCTTGACTACGCCGTCGACCACAAGGTCGACTGGTATGTCCCTTTGTATCCTTATTACCCTGACCCAGGGCGGGACGATTCTCTTTATCTTCGCGATGAGTCTGACTGCCTGCTCTGTTGAGTAGGGCTTATACTCGCCTTTTTTCCAGAGCTCGTACAACTTCGTGCCCTTCATGACCAGTGTCGGATAGAATTTGACCAGATCAGGCTTGAAGTCCTGGTTTTCAAACAATTCCTTAAACATTCGGTAATCCTCTTTCTCGTCTGCGAAGAGCCCAGGCATCATCTGGTATCCTACCTTAAGTAAGGCGTCCCTGCAGATTTGAGTTGCATCTACAACGTCTGCAACAGTATGGCCTCGGTCCACCTTCCTGTAGACCTCATCTGACAGGGTCTGTACTCCCAACTCTACCTTCGTCCCGCCGAGCTTGAGCATGTCGTCCACCTCCTTCGCGCGCGCATAGTCGGGGCGGGTCTCGAAGGTCATCCCGACGCAGCGGGCATAAGCTGTTTCGTTTTCCTTTTGTACCTCCTGCAGCGTCTGGACGTCGTCCCTCCCGTCCCCGAAGTCGTTCATAGCGCGCAGGCACTCCTTGACGAAGTACTCCTGATACTCATAATCCTGGGCCGGGAGCGTGCCGCCCATCAGAATCAGCTCGCACTTATCTATTGGATGTCCAATAGCTTTCAGCTGCTCCAGCCGGGCAGTCACCTGCCTGTAAGGGTCATACCCATACATTATCGCGCGCCTTGTCGCGGGTTCCTTGCCCGTATAGCTCTGCGGGACCTCCACCTCCACGCCGCCGGGGCAGTATATGCATTTGCCGTGCGGGCATTTGGAAGGCTTGGTCATGGCGGCTATGACCGCGACCCCGGAAAGCGTCCTCGTGGGTTTCTTCTGCAGGAAGCCAAGGACGTCCTCGTACTCGTCCTCCTCGGCGTATCTGAGTATCTCGGAGTTCTTCGGGAACCTGCCCAGCCCGTACTTTGCGGCCAGCCTGGCCTTTTCCCTCCCTAGGTCATCCTTATCCTTTATCCTCCCGTCGATTATCGCCCCGATAATCCCCCGTGCGAGTTCTTTGTCCTTCATCCTAAAGTTTTAAACTCCCAATAAGAAAATATAGAGTCTAAAATGGCTGAAACTAAAGGAACGGACCAGATAAAGCAGGGATTTGCGCGCATGGTCAAGCATGGCGTGATAATGGATGTGACGACTGCCGAGCAGGCCAAGATAGCTGAAAAAGCTGGGGCGGTAGCAGTGATGGCCCTGGAAAGGGTCCCGGCGGACATCCGCGCGCAGGGCGGTGTCGCCAGGATGGCCGATCCCCTGAAGATCAGGGAGATAATGGCGGCCGTAACGATACCGGTCATGGCCAAGTGCAGGATAGGGCACATAGCCGAGGCGCAGATACTCCAGGAGCTTAGCGTCGACATGATCGATGAGAGCGAGGTCCTGACCCCCGCTGACGAGGAGCATCACGTTGACAAGACCAAATTCACAGTCCCGTTCGTCTGCGGCGCAAGGGACCTTGGCGAGGCGCTCAGAAGGATAAACGAGGGCGCAGCCATGATAAGGACGAAGGGTGAGGCGGGGACAGGGAACATAGTCGAGGCCGTAAGGCACATGAACAAGATAAACACCGGGCTCAAGAAGCTCACGAACCTGGCCATGAACAATGACGAGATGGGGCTGAAGCAGGCGGTTAAGGAATACAGCGTCCCCCTAGACCTCATCAAAAAAACCGCGCAACTTGGCAGGCTGCCAGTAGTCAATTTCGCAGCAGGGGGCATCGCGACGCCGGCGGACGCATCCCTCATGATGCAGATGGGCGCTGACGGGGTCTTCGTAGGGAGCGGGATATTCAAGTCTTCTGCCCCTGCCAAAGTGGCAAAGGCAATAGTCGAGGCTGTTTTACACTACAACAACCCGAAGGAGCTTCTCAACGCATCCGCAGGCCTCGGCAAGGCGATGGAGGGCCTTGACATCAGGACCATGGACGAGAAGCAAAAGCTCCAGCACAGGGGGGTATGACCAATCCGTCATACGCAGTCGACCATATATGATACCGCTATTCGTTTTGTTGGCAGTCTTCGTGCTAATCTCAGTAAGGCAGGTGGGCAATATAAGGTTCCAAATCTGGCAGATAATGCTGCTTGGGGCCGTAGCCGTTTTGGTCACAGGCCAGATAACACTTGCTTCAGCCGTATCTTCCGTCAACCTTGACGTCATACTGTTCCTCTTCGGGATGTTTGCCATAGGGCACGCTATGGAGGAGAGCGGTTATCTATCACACATCTCTTATAAGATTTTCAGGAGGGCCAACTCCGTAGACAGCCTTCTGTTGTACATACTGTTCGTGATGGGGTTCGCCTCAGCGTTCCTTATGAACGACACGTTGGCCATAATCGGCACACCGGTGGTTCTCCTGCTGGCCAAGAAACATGACCTGAACCCAAAGCTCCTTCTCCTGGCCCTGGCGTTCGCGATTACGATAGGGAGCGTGATGAGCCCCATTGGCAACCCCCAAAACCTCCTCATAGCTGTGAACGGTGAGATGCCAAACCCTTTTGTCACGTTCTTCGTCTACCTTATGTTGCCTACCGTGATAAACCTTCTGGTCGCGTACGCCTTGTTGAAGCTCTTCTACAGGAACCATTTCCATAAGAGCCCCCTGAACCATTCACAGGAGCCTATAAAGAATCACGGTCTTGCGCGCTTGTCTAGGATATCACTGATTTTGGTCATCTCCCTGGTCCTAGTGAAGATTTCGATTGTGTTTTTGGGGATACAAGCGGATTTCAGGCTGACATACATAGCCTTGATCTCCGCCTTGCCGATCCTTCTATTCAGCCCCATGAGGGTCAGGATAGTCAGGGGTATAGACTGGCATACGATAATCTTCTTTGTAGCCATGTTCATACTCATGGAGAGCGTCTGGGAATCCGGCGTCTTCCAGTCCCTGATAACTGCGTCAGGTGTGGACATAACCTCTGTTTTGATGATACTACTGGTCGGCGTTCTCTTGAGCCAGCTGATATCAAACGTGCCCTTGGTCGCATTGTATCTGCCCATGCTGCTGCATGCAGGCGCGTCGACCAAGGAGATGGTGGCCCTGGCCGTAGGCAGCACGATAGCTGGGAACCTCCTGATACTGGGGGCGGCCAGCAACATCATAATAATACAGAACGCAGAGAAGAGGTCCGGCAACACGATAGGCTTCGTGGACTTTGCCAAAATCGGGATCCCACTGACAATCCTAAACATATCCATATACTGGATATTTTTAGTAATCCTCCGGTAAATTTAAAACATCCAAAAATAGACCTAGATTATAATACGCTCTGGTGCGATCATATCCTTTAGCTTTCCGTTCCAAGCGGTATCTCTCAAGATGATCATCGGAATCCTAGGAGTCCAGGGGAACCTGCAGGAGCATATGGCCGCCACAAGAAAAGCCATGGATTCCTTAAACGTTTCTGGCCAAGTCATCCTAGTCAAGGACAGCAAGACCCTGGGGCACTGTGACGGCCTCATAATACCCGGTGGTGAGAGCACGACCATTTGGAAACTCTTGGACAAGACGGACCTCTTCTGGGGGGTAAAGGAATTCGCCAGGAGCGGCAAGCCCGTCTTCGGCACATGCGCCGGCCTGATAATACTGGCGAAGAAAGGGGACAAACAGGTCAACCAGACCGGGCAGGAGCTACTAAGGCTCATGGATGTGAAAGTGGACAGGAACGCCTTCGGGCGGCAGAAGGACAGCTTTTCCGTCGACCTCTGGGTCCCGAGGGTCTCGGCCAAGCCCTTCCACTGTGTCTTCATAAGGGCGCCTGCGGTTGAGAAGGTTTGGAGCGACGTTGAAGTACTGGCCAAATACAGCGACAAGATCGTCGCGGTCAGGCAGGGGAACATCCTCGGCATAGCATTCCACCCAGAGCTGACCGAAGATACGAAGTTCCACGAGTATTTCCTGAAGATGGTCTTGGAGAAGAAATCTAAAACCACTGGCTCAGACTAGACTGCGTGACCGTAGTCTCAAAAGCCGTTCCCAGCCTATTGAAGCCCTTGTCCACGCGCTCTTCAGAGAAGCCATGTCCGTCGACCAGTATTTTCTTGATCGATTCAGAATTGGGGTTCTTCCATTTTAAGTCGAACCTGTCCGTCACTTCGGGTTTAAGGAATAGGCCCCTCAGGACGTCCGCATCCACACCCAGCTGATCCTTAAACTCGTCGAACTTCCCTTCCTTGACAATCTTTATCGCCTTCTTCGGGCCGATGCCCTTTATCCCCTCTTTGTTGAAATCAGTCCC
>JAFGQM010000140.1 GCA_016935655.1 Candidatus Altarchaeota archaeon
CACAGGCACACACCCGATGTACCTATGCTCATCCCCGAGATAAACCCAGGGCACTTGGACATCATCCCCATACAAAAGAAGAACAGGGGGTGGAAGAACGGGTTCATCGTAGTGAAGCCTAATTGCTCTCTCCAGTCTTACATGGCCCCACTATACGCGCTGGATTCTGAATTTGGGGTGGAAAGGGTGATAATAACCACCCTGCAGGCTGTGTCAGGGGCAGGGCACCCCGGAGTCTCCTCTTGGGATGCCATCGACAACGTGATTCCCTTCATAAAAGGGGAAGAGGAGAAGTCCGAGGTCGAGCCGTTGAGGATACTCGGCAGGATAGAGGGCAACAAGATAGTCCCAAGGAACGACTGGAAGGTCTCGGCCCACTGTACGCGGGTGCCTGTACTGGACGGCCACATGGCCTGCGTATCCGTCGGGTTTAAGGAAAAGCCTTCCAAGGAAGAGATGCTCAAGATCTGGAAGAATTTCAAGGCAGAGCCGCAGAAGCTGAAACTTCCGTTGGCTCCGGAGCAGCCGATAATATACAGGGAGGAACCAGACAGGCCGCAACCAAGGCTCGACAGGGATGTCGACAAGGGAATGGCCGTCACAGTGGGCAGGCTGAGGGAGTGCAACGTCTTCGACTGGAGGTTTGTAGGACTTTCCCACAACACAGTCAGGGGCGCGGCAGGTGGGGGGATACTCAATGCGGAACTGCTCAAGGCGAAGGGTTACCTAGGCTGATTTTTTTCTCTTTAGTTCTTAGTCTAGCATGGAGAATCGGCTGAATATAGGCTGCGGCATAATCTACAATCCCGGGAAACTAAACATAGACAGCTTAGATAATGCTGTGGCTGACCTTATAGCGAAAGCCGAGGATTTGCCCTTTGACTCTGAGTTCATCGAGCACAAAGGCTAGCTACATTTATCCTTAGACCCTCTAAGTTAACATGGAGGATTCTATCTTCTGGGCAGACAACATAGCAGAGGAGATCATCAACAGGAAGACTTACACTTATTCGAAAAAGAGTTACACCCTGCCCAAAAAGCCTGCTGTGAAGACCTCTTCCTCTTTGTCAGGCGTCCTGCACATAGGCAGGCTCACTGACATCATAAGGGGCGAGGCGGTCTACAACGCCCTGAAGGACGCAGGGATAGGCGCCAGGTTCATCTATGTCGCTGAAGACATGGACCCCCTGAGGAGCATCCCGAAGGGTGTGCCAGAGTCATACAAGCAATACATAGGAATGCCGGTGACGGACATCCAAGACCCGTGGGGCTGCCACAAGACATATGCAGAGCACCACATATCCGACTTCTTTGACGTGTTATCCGAATATGTCAGGGAAGAGCCTGAGAGGTTCAGCATGCGCGCAGAGTACAAGAAGGGCAGCTTCAAGGAGATGGTCAAGGCAGTGATGGAGAACGCCGAGAAGGTCAGGGAGATTATCGAGGGCTTCAAGGAGAACCCACTGGCGAAGAACTGGTCGCCCTGGCAGCCCGTCTGCGGAAACTGCGGCAAGATAATAACCCCGCAGATAATAGGCATAGAGGACGGGAAAGTGAGATACGTCTGCAAGGATTACGATTTCAAGAAGTACAAGGCCATAGGCTGCAACCACGAGGGCCTGGCGGACCCGCTCAAGGACGACGGCAAGATGGTCTGGAAGAGCGAGTGGGCGTCCCAGTGGAAGAGGTGGGACGTCGTCTCAGAGGGCGCGGGCAAGGAGTACATAGTCCCGAACTCCGCCTTCTTCGTTAACGCGAGGATCGTGGAGGATGTCCTGGATTATCCGGCCCCCACACCAATCTTCTATGAGCACATAACTATCGGAGGCGGCACCAAGATGTCCGCCTCTGTGGGCAACGTAGTGTATCCCAAGGACTGGCGGGAGGTCGCTCCCGTGGAGGCCTTAAGATTGCTATTCCTTAAACGCATAGGCAAGAGCAGGGACTTCAAGTGGGAAGACGTTCCACGCCTCGTGGACGAGCTGGACCGCCTGGAGGCCGTTTATTACGGGCTGGAAAAAATAGCTGACCCAAAGGAGGAGAAGCACCTTAAAAGGCTGTACGAGATCGTGCAGACTAAGCCCATACCCAAGAAGTATGAGCCAAGGATACCCTACAGTCTGGCGGCCATGGTTTCGCAGCTAGTGCGCCTAGACGACAAGGAAAGGCTTGTCTCGGTCCTAAGGAGGCTGGGCTACGAGATGGCGGAGAGGAGTGAGGAGCTCTTATACTTGGCGGAGAAGTGGGGCAACAAGTACTCGCAGCAGTTCACGCTGATCGAAAAGCTGACGCCTGATATTTTGAAGACACTGGACAAGAAACAGAGGGCTGCATTGGAGAACCTGGCCGACGTGGTGGACAAGAACTATAGCGAGCCGGATCTGAACAAGAAGATCTTTGAGATAGCGGAGAAACATGACCTAAAACCGCCAAAGCTGTTCCAGGCAATATACCAAGTTTTCTTGAACGAGAAGAAGGGCCCGAGGGCCGCCCCGTTCCTGTTGTCGATGGAGAAGGACTTCGTGAAAAAACGGCTCAAGTTCAGGGGTTAGAGTAGATTCTTTTTTCTTTGGACTTTCCTTAAACAACTCGATGATAACCCTCGAGGAAGCGCGCGAGATAAGGGAGCAGCTGAGGCCGGCCTTTGCAGGTTATGTCACGGACGGGAACATCTCTGACAGGGACGTGTTAGCGACCCTCATGGACCTGATTGTGAAGGGTTATATTGGTATTGATGCTGAGACCCAGAAGAAGCCCGTTAAGGTAAAGAAGGTCTACTTCGTGAAGACGTCCGACTCGCTCCTGCCTTTCGAGAAGAAGTTCATAGAAGAGTTGTTTAAGGAGAGGAAAGAGTTAAGCCCAATCCAAGTAGCACAGAAGATAGACTCCAAATCTTTGCACAAGATTATTTCTGATAATACGAATGCGTTGGCCAAGTTGAAGATTGTGAAATCCTTGTTGTTGCTCTTTGATAAGAGGGGGGATAAAGTAAACTTAACATACAAGGCGACAGATGCTCAAGACTATGGACTAAAAAAGGATGTGAAGACAATGGGGGACTTGGAATGCTATAAAAAAGATGGCATACTTATGATTATTGTTTCTTTCCTTTTAGTGCTTTTTTATTGTTGGCTTTTTACTATCAGTTCAAGCAGCCTAGTTGTGTTAGGCCTTCTCATTATGTGTAGTATTCTATTAGTTTTGGATTCAAAGAAAATTATAATACTTACCAGGGTAAGTAAGTTACTTATCTTCCAATTTGAGAATAACGTTGTTCCATTCACGAAAAAGAAATACGAGGAGCTCTTCAAGTTCATTCAAGCCTATCCACTCAAACATCAGCGCATTTATAATGAATTTATGCCTCATGCAGTTGCATTCGGCCTTGACACGTCTTGGAACTCATCTTTTGGGATTCCTACTGAAACTATAATCACTTCTAGAGCAAAGCAGGACTTACCGGATGAGGTCAAGAGGAAAGTCTCTGACTCTGAGTTCATCGAGCACAAGTAATCCTTAAATTAGGGCGTACTCCTCACGCTCCCAGTCCAGACAATCAGGGCAGTACACCCATCTTTCGTCCTGACCTTGTGCCTTTGGTCTTTATAGTTCAGCAGAAAATCCCCCTTCTTGTGGACTCCGTTGTCGTCCTCCAGGCCTCCCTCCAGGATATAGACCCACTCGAAGCCGTTGTGCCAGTGGGGCGGGTCGTCCAGGCCGGGCGCAAGTTTTATTATGTCCATTTGTATGCCTCTTGCCGGGTCTTTGGCCAGGCTCTTGATCCTTATGCCATTCCTTAGATCCTTCCACTCACCCATGTTCTATCCCTTTATTGCGCGCGCAATGGCCCTGCCGAACTCGCGCGCGGATTTGGGCCCGTCTGCGGTTATTACCTTCCCGTCGATTGTCAGGCCCTCACCTGTGTAATTCGCCCCCTTTGCGCGCAGATTGCCCTGCTCGCTTGGGAAAGAAGTCACCTTTTTCCCCTTCAAAAGGCCCGCATTGGCCAGTATGGAAGGCGCTATGCATATCGCTGCGACGACCCTGCACTTCGCATAGGCATCTTTTGCCAGCTGCAAGGCTATAGGATTATTAAAATACACGGAGGAACCCCCTCCGCCCACGAAGACCACTGCGTCGTAATCCCCTGCATTGGCCTCGGCCAGTGTCAAATCAGGCGTAACGGCCCCGCCGAGCATGCCCCTGCTGGTCTGCCTGTCCCTGCTCGCCACAACGACCTTTGCCCCGGCCTTTTCCAGTTCCTCCTTAGGCTGGAAGAACTCCTCGTCCCTGAAATTCTGCGGTGCAATCAACATCAGAACATCCATCTCACACCTCCTCGACTCCGGAATCGTTTATTTTAAACCGTAGTGATGAACCCTCGGGCTTGAATTTGTGCCTGACCAATGTAGCGACCCTGAAGCTGCCCTCCTTTTTCAGCTCGATGACGATCTTGGTCCAGTATTTAAGGAGGTCCCTGCCCACTGGGACGGTCTTGCTCGACTCCTTGCCCTTCTCGAAGGTCGCATAGACCTGGTTAGTGGCCACCACCGGTATCTTGTACTTCTTTGATATTTTGAGTAACTGGGCCAGCTGTTTCCCCATCTCCCTGTTCAGGGCGTAGGCGTCTTCGGAGGTCCCCATCTCAAGCCTGTAAAGCGACACAAGGGAATCGACCACTATGAGGCCCACCTTGTTCTTTATCATCAGGTCCTCGAGCTTGTTCACGGCTATCTTCTGCTCGTCGAAATCGCTCGGCTCCGCGAGGATTATGTTGGAAGTCGCCTCCTCCATCCCCTCGCCGCAAATCTGCTTGAGTCGCTGTGGTGAAAAAGACCCTTCGGTATCTATGAATATCACCTTGTTGCCCTTTTGCACCTCTTTTACAGTGGCATAGAGGCACAGATTGGTCTTCCCGGTGGCAGGACCGCCATAGATCTGCGTGATCGTCTTTGGCAGGAACTCGGTCAGGTCGTTAAACCTGAATTTCTCCGCCCCCCTGTATTCGCTCATGCTTTTTATTATTAAAAGAGGAAATTAAAATCCATTAATGCGAAAATGGGTGCGAAGCTGAAGACGGCGGAGGCCTTCAGGAACGATGTAGGAAGGGGCATAGTCAGGGTGGACAGCAGCGTGATGGAAGAGCTGGGCCTGACCAGCGGCGATGTGGTCGAGATAATAGGAAAACGCACAACGGTCGCCATAATCTGGCGGGGCCACCCCCAGGACGAGGGCCTAGGCCTCATAAGGATGGACGGCTTCACGCGATATAATTGCGGCGTAAAACTGGGCGACAAGGTCATAATCAAGAAGTCGATAGCAAAGGATGCAGAAAGCGTCGAATTCGCGCCTACGGAGAGCGTGAAGATATCCGGGAATTTCGACCAGTACCTAAAACACAGGCTCCTCGGCAGGGTGCTTTTGGAGGGGGACAGGATAGTGGTCGGTGTCCTGGGGTCATCAATACCCTTCGTCATCACGAAAACCAAGCCAGAAGGGGTTGTCATAGTAAACGATTACACACAGGTCTCCGTAAAAACCAAGCCCATAGTCTCCGAAAGGAAGCTGCCCAAGATAACCTATGAGGACATAGGAGGCCTGGAGACGGAGACGCAGAAGATACGAGAGATGGTGGAGCTGCCCATGAAACATCCGGAGCTGTTCAAAAAACTGGGGATAGAGCCTCCAAAGGGCATACTCTTATATGGGCCACCTGGCTGTGGAAAGACGCTCCTGGCCAAGGCCGTGGCCGGCGAGGCGTCTGCCAACTTCTTTGTCATAAACGGGCCTGAGGTGGTCAGCAAATGGTACGGCCAGAGCGAGCAGAACCTCAGGAAGATATTCAAGGACGCGCAGGAGAATTCACCGTCCATCATATTCATAGACGAGATAGACGCCATCGCGCC
>JAFGQM010000141.1 GCA_016935655.1 Candidatus Altarchaeota archaeon
AAGGCGAAGTTGTGCACAGGTTCGCTTTGCGAACCTCGTGTCCCAACCTCGGCGCTCATTTGCATAGGCAGATGCGCCGAGGGCTTCCACGAAGTGGCATCAACTTCGGCGCCTACTTTACTCATACAAGCCTACTTCTTCCTCAGCGCGCGCAATCTCGCCTTTTCCAGTTGTTCGTATTTTCGCAGGAACCTCACCAAGTCCTGCCTTTTTGCGTCAGGAAGGTTCAACACATCCAACCTATCCCTAATAGTCTCAGGTCTTATCCCTTCGATCTCAGTGAAAAGGGGGGCGTAAGGTGCCCCAGAACGATACATTATGTTCACCGGGTGGGTGTTGACGAAGATGCCGTGATTCTCTAGATTGATCACGGCCCCGGCGGTTTGTATGTACTTGGTGTTTTCCTCATGCTTAGCGTAAGCCTTGTTTTTTGTCAGTAACACACCCCCCATCTGAACACCCCTCGATTTATAAAATGCAGACACTGCATCCCTGTACGTTTTGCTGGGCCTTATGAACCTGCTCCTCAAGATCAGTTTCCCCCGTTCTAAGTCGATCCTTGGGGGGTACATCTCAAAAAAATGTTGCGGGAAGATGATATGGGCTATCCGATGCTGCAAATAACGCATTCTTAAATCCTGCTTCTCACCCTCATGGCTCTCCCTTTCGATGCCCCTATAGTCCCCGCGCCGGGTCAAGTAGACATCGGCTTCATCGCCCCTGAAGAGAAGCCTTCGTCTCTCAGGCCTCGGTCCTTTTCCGGCAGGCATTTTTCAGATATTTTAAGCAACTAAGCAATAACATTACAAATCTAAAAAATGAAATTTGAAACGGAGGTCCTGGACATAATCCAACGCACCCCAGACTCGAAATCCTTCAGGTTCGCCGCTCCCAAGGGGTTTGTTTACCTAGCCGGGCAGTATTTCTTTGTCACATTAAAAATCAACGGACAGGAGAAAACAAAACATTTTTCCTTTTCTACGTCCCCCACAGAGAAAGGCTACATAGAATTCACCAAGAAAATCACGGATAGCGAGTTCTCAAAGGCTCTGGACGGGTTAAGGAAGGGCGATTTGGCGCGCATAATGGGGCCTGAGGGGAAGTTCGTCTATGGCGGTGAAAAGAAGCTGGCTTTTCTGTCAGGAGGTATAGGGATAACCCCCCTGCGCAGCATGATGAAATACGTCGTAGACGGGGGCATAAAGACAGACATTATCCTTCTCTACAGCAACAAGACTCCTGTGGATATAGTTTTCAAGGAGGAACTGGAGGACTTCGACAAGAAACCGAATATCAGGATTGTGAACACCATAACCTCCCCCGACGCTTTGGGTGCACAATGGAACGGCATGATAGGCAGGATCGATGAGTCCGTGATACGGAAAGAAATACCCGATTTCCGAGAGCGAGCCTTTTACGTATGTGGGCCGCCGGTGATGGTGGAAGCAATGTTGGATGCCCTAAAGAGACTCAACGTAGAAAATATAAGGAAGGAGAATTTTTCCGGTTATTAATGGCCGGCCTTGAAATTATACAACATGTTATCCACACAACAACTCCGGGAAGCAAGATCGAACGTGGATAGACTGCTTAAGAGCGGGAAACCACTCAGAGACATAAAAGAGGCATTGAGAGCCCGACATAGCCCTGAAGAGTTATGCGAGATATGCTGCGTCTTCGAAGGAAAGGACTGCAAAACTCCACAGGGCGTGCAGCCAGCCAGGATCAAAAAGAACCTGGAAAGAAAAAGGAAGAACCCGTTTTACTCAGGTTTTAACTACTGACAACCCATTATCCCCCTGGGATAATATTATCCTCCTGAGAAAAGATTACCCGACGATAACTATTAGTCGTTTTCCTGTGCATATATTCCCGCTCCTTTTGGAGCCTATTTCTGGAAAATCTATGGTGACAAACATGACAGAAAACAATCTGGAGAGGGCTGGCGCCCTTTGGCAAAACCTGAGCGAGAAGGGGAACATATACTTCAACATGGACTTGGAGGGGCAGAGGTACGTAGTTCTGGCGAACAACTTCAAGGAAGACGAAAAGCAACCGGACTTTATAGTCTACCAGCGCAAGAAAGAGGAAACTGAAGCAAAAAAGGCGAAGAAGAAGTAGGTTCCCCCGGCCCACCCCCATCACTGTTTAGGAGAAAACGCTTTCATAGAGCTTTTGCACCTCGCTGACTGCGACAGCGAAGTTGACGCCCTCCGAGTCGAGGAAGAACGAGGACCCCACTAACGTCCGGCCTATGGAGAACGAGTTTATCCCTACGATTTTTCCTCTTCTGTCAATGAGAGGCCCACCCGAGTTGCCCTTTGTAACCGCCGCATCCGTCTGGATTAATTCGGTGTTCCTGTCGAATAGGTCGGACTCTATATCCAGGTCCCTGAACTTCCTTATGCCGCTCACTATCCCCTCGCTGGCAGAGAATTTCAGCCCTTCCGGGCTGCCGAGCGCAAATACCTTGTCCCCGATCTTTAAGGAATCCAGGTCCGAGAACTCCAGATAGGACAGATTGTCCCTGTTGATTCTAAGGATGGCTAGATCGGCTTTATCATCGATTTTGACCAACTGTGGCGTAAGCAACTCCCCCTCCCTGGTCTTTACCTTCAAATTAGTCTCGCCCTCGACGACATGGTTGGCCGTTATTATGTAGCCGTCCCGTGATATTATTACGCCCGCCCCCAGGACATTGTTCCCTCTTTGCACTATGACGACGGCGTTTAGCGCATCATCTATGACGCCTGTGAAATTCAGTCCCGACTTTATATTCCTTAAACCCTCAGTGGTCTCTGCCCTGACCATATCCACCTCATTGGAAATGTCTATTATGCGCGCATTTATAGTGTCTATGGCGAAACTGTTCCTCCTGAGGAACTCCATAATCTTCGTCAGGTTGTCGTTTACTTGCTCGAACACCTGGTCCGTCTTCTGTTCCATGTCCCCCACCCTCATGTCGACGCTAGTAGCCAGTCCGCTGAGCTTCTGGTCAAGACTGCTCACCTGGGCTGCTTGGAATGCATAAAGGGTCAGGAACAGGGCGACGTTTACTATGAGCACCACATAGATCAAAAGGTGCGTCCTCTTTATCAGGTGTTCCATCGGTTATTGTTGAAGGTATATGCAAAAAAAGGACCCGGATTTTTATCAGTTTAAGGAAAAAATAATCAAGATGCCACGGAAACCGGATGTAGACAGGAGACCGAAGACCGGGCCGACCCACAGACTGCATGCGCGCTATCTCAGCCGAAAACAGAGGAAGACCGGGAAAGAGAGGATACTGAGGGAGGCCGAGGGCGCTACATGGTACGATGGTGCTAAGATATACATCGCAGGCAAGCCCAAGGTCAGGAGAAGCCCATTCGACTGGTTTTCCAAGGGCTCCCGCGGATTGGCGATAATCCCCTCCGGAAGCTGGGTAAGCGCGCATTATCATGACTACGGGGTCGAGCGCTACCGCTTTGTGCACGGGGACGGGAAGATGTTCCTTGGTAGGCCACTGGAAGGCGGCAAGATCGAATGGGGCAAGCCGATATATGTGAGGGAGGGGGAATATTTCGTCATACCCAAGGGCATGGCCCACTCGTTTGAGCCGACCGGGAAAGGGCCGGCTGTTTTGGAGTTCTATGGCAGCCCCCCCTGGGACCCGAAGAAGAACGTGGCCGTCGACGACCCGCCGCATCTACGCGGGAAAAACAAACCCGAGGGCAAGGGCAGCGAGTTCCACTGGGGGGACTGGGAATAATTTACACCACGCCCTATCGCTATCTTGAGCCAATCTGGGAGAAATAGAAGGGATAGATATACAATTCCTACAAAATCCCCTTTACCTTGGCTCTGCGGGAAGGCGTCTGATCGTTGTTTATAGGGTTCGCCTTTTCCACCCTGGTTAGCCTGTACCCCTTTTTAGTCTTCTCCTGCTCTATCTTTTGACTAAGCCTGCGGTAGTCTTCTCTGCGCTTTTCAATGTTGTCTTTCGCCATATAGGGTCAATACTAGTTTACCACTACAAATTAAAAAAGGTTGTTTTTTAGGATGCTTGTGCGCAAGTTCTAATCAGAACCAGACTCGTTCACATGCGTTTTTATAACTCTCCAATTGGGTAGCTCTAGTTTTAGGGATCCCTTCTTCAGCCTCCCGGAACCCAGCCAATCGCCTTTATACCCCACCACGACTAACTCTTCCTCCCCCGTACCGCAGCTTACTGGCTCGCCCCTAACTAGCTTTTCCTCCTCCTCTCTGTTTTGCAACTCTACCGCCCCCCGAGTTATCGACTTTGCGAGTATCTGTGCGCCTTCGATTGTAAGTATGTCTGGGGCTTCCCCGGTCAGCGCGACGCCTATAGAACGAAGGCCACGCATCTGTTTCGAGAACCTTAGGGCATCCAGGCTGACCATCCTCAGCCGACTATTGGACTCAATAATCCCTCTGGGCAGATCCTTTACACCGTACTTCTCCTTCAATTCCCTCAGCGCCCTGGAACGCTTGCCCTTACCCATTTTTCACCTTGCAGACAAAGAAGCCGTCGGTCCCGTTTTGCCAGGGGTATATGCGCGCGCATTTTTGCATCTCCCTTGAAAACTCAACTCCGCCCCCCTCTACAAAACCCTCACAATGTTTTAGCTTCAGGCCCAATTTCATTATTGATGCATTCCTGTTTTCCAGTAGGTGCTGGACGACGGCCTCGTTCTCCTCGACAGTGAACGTGCATGTGCTGTAGATTAATTCCCCTCCTGCCTTCAAACAGTCAAAACCAGCCGTTATCAGATTCTTCTGCACGGGCCAGTACTTCTCCGGCCCGGCCCTCTCCTTCCCGGGCTTTCCCATTTTGCGGACTTGTCCCAGCCCGCTGCACGGGGCATCGACCAGCACACAGTCAAACCTTGCCTTTCCCCATTTGGGCAGGTTTCTGCCGTCAGTGTGGGAGACCATGCAGTTTATTGCCCCCATCCTCTGGACGTTCATGGCAAGGGCCTTTATGCGCTCAGAGCCGGCATCGTTGGCGACCACGGCCCCGGAATTCCTCATTATCTGGGAAAGGTGGGTGGTCTTTGCCCCAGGCGCCGCACACAGGTCCAAGACCCTTGATCTCTCGTTTAAGGAAAAGAGCCCAGGTATGGACATAGAGCCTGCATCTTGGATGAAATAGTAACCTAGGGAGTGTTCTACGGTGTTTCCCGGGGAGCCCTCATCTGCCCTGAAACCATAATCGCACCACGGGATATTTTTTAGGTTCCAGCCGATTTTCTCAAGCCGTTCTTCGGCCTCCTTTACCCCTATCTTAAGCGTGTTGATCCTTATGCCCCTCTCCGGGAGCTCATCTATGGTGGACAAATAAGCTCCTACATCAAATCCCGGAATGCGCTTTAGCAGGTCTAGTGCACTGTCGCTTATATGAGCTCCCATTCTAGTGGGTAGTAGTAGTTTAGAAAAAAGCAGAATGGGGTCGCCGAGATTCGAACTCGGGTCTCAAGCTTTTTTGGACTCACCTTTTTGGGGTGAAGCCCTGTTTTCTAAAAAGGGCTCTCCCAAAGCTTGAAGGATAAACCTGGCTACCCTACGACCCCGCGCGCTATATTTGCAGAAACAGAAGTAAAAATAGCCACAGTAGCCAAGTGGGGTTGAAATTTGGTGAAGACTACTTCGCGGCCAGCTTTACATCCTCGGCCTGCACGGTCTTCCTCCCGGCATGCTTTGCCAATGCCACCGCAGCCTCGGCCAGAGCCTCGGCGTAGTCCTCTACAGCCTCTCTGAGGGCCTTTGCAGAGTCTTCGGAGACTCTTCCGGCCCCAGCGTTCTTCAGAATCCTTTCTAAAGGAGCAATAGGTAATTCAGCCATTTTTACACCCAGAAATTTAGAATAGACTGGCTAAAAAGCTTTTAATCCACCAAAAACTTCATGACGGAGCTTATCTGGCCTAGAACATCTGAGGCCAGCATGGAAATGGATTTTTCCGAGTAGGCGACGTTTCCGGCCAGTCCGTTGACGAAGGCCGCCATGTAAGTCGCCTTGAGCGGTTCTACCCCCTGCGCTATGAAACCCGCACACAACCCGGCCAAGACATCGCCGGTGCCGCCCTTGGCCATAAAGGGATTTCCAGTCTCGTTTAGTTTTACGCTGCCTTTCTGGCATATGATGTCCACAGAGCCTTTCAGCAGGACAACCGCCTTTGTCTTCTTGCAGGCTCTTTTTATGGACTCGATTCTCTTTTCAAGATCCCTTGGGGGCTGGGAGCCGAATATCGTCTTAAACTCCCCCGAGTGCGGCGTTAGCACGACATTTTCCTTAAGACCCTTTAGAACTTGGGAAACCGCCTTCAAACCGTCTCCATCTATGACTAAAGGCTTTTTTGCCTTTTTGACCAAGTCCAAAACAGCTTCGACGGTCTCCTTTTCCGCGCCTAGTCCATTCCCCACAACTATGACGTCGCAGTCCCTTTTCAGTACCTCTTTGACATCCCCCTTTGCCAGGTGGCGCTCTGAACCCAGGGGGTAGACGATGACATCCGGAGCCATGACCGCTATCCTGTCTGCAGCACAGGCCGGTCCCGTGAAGTAAGAGAGGTCGCACCCAGCCTTCAGGGCGGCCATCGCGGCGAAGTACGGGGCTCCGGTGTACCTCTCGCTTCCGCCCACAACCAGGACCTTTCCTGCTTGGCCTTTGTGAGCATCCCTCTCCCTGAACGGGAGGTTGAATTTGACGTCCCCCCTCCCCACATGGGTCTCGGCCTTTTCCGGAATCCCTATGTCGACCAGTTCTATTTTGCCGCTGATTTTTTTGTTCTTTAATGATCCGGTTTTCACCCTGTGAAGAGCCACTGTGACATCAGCCTTTACAGCTATGTCGCTTATCCGCCCGGTGTCTGGATCAATCCCCGTGGCTATATCGATCGCAATCACCTTTCTCTTCGAGTCGTTTACAAGCCGTATCACGGATCTTGCCGGTTCCCTGATCCTCCCGGTTATCCCAGTCCCGAAGATTGCGTCTATGACGACGTCACACTGTTCAAGAGCAGCCTTAAGTTCGTCTAGATTCTTTTGGGTTACCAGAACGGGGTTGTAATTCCGTGCCTTCTCAAAATTCAGAAGGGCTTCTTCTGACCTAGGCCTTTTTAGATAGAATATCCTGGGCTTGGACTTGAGATGGCGCGCGGCTGCAAAGCCGTCACCGCCATTATTGCCCGGGCCGCATATGATGACAAACGAGTCGCCCATCCTGTTGGCAATGTCTGCTACACCCCCGCCGGCGTTCTCCATAAGCTCCTTCACAGTCACGCCAAACCACTCGGAATTCGCATCCAAAATTCGCATCTCTTTCCAGCCCACGGATTCCATTTTAGAACTAATGGATTTTTATTAAGACTCCCATGAAATTTACCATCGAGGGGATAAAAACATGGAAATACTGGAACAGTATGATAACGTCAGGATAATTAAGCGAGACGAGCAGGTTATACCCGCGTATGAATTGACGGACTATAGTTTTACCGACACTGAAAAGAGCGTGTTGGATCATGCTGATAAGCTGCTTACTGAGATAGAGTTGGACGCTATCCGCAAGCAGCCCGAGGTTGGGGCCAGGAAGGAGGTGATTAAGGATTATCTGGATGCTAAGATCCCAAAGACAAAGAACAAGGACCAGCTTATAAGATCCATAATGAACCGTGTCCTGGGGTACGGTGAGCTCTCCCCCCTGGTCGACGACATCAACTTGGAAGAGATTATGGTGAATGGCGTTAACATACCCGTGTTCGTGTTCCACAGGAAATACGGCATGTGCATGACGAATGTCCTCTTCACCGATAAGACGGATATCTTTAGGATAATAAATCGCCTTTGTTGGATACACAACAAGGAGCTTAAGCCCATCATAGACTTGGCTACCATAGACGGGAGCAGGGCCAATATAACCTTGGATCCCATATCAATCCACGGCCCGGCCATAACCCTGAGGAAGCAGAAGGGGCATCTCTTCACTGTAGTGGAGCTCATAGAGCTAGGGACGATGGACGTCAATCTGGCAGCCCTTCTATGGCTTGCCGTTGACGGGATGCGCCTTTGCCCCGCAAACCTTTTGGTATGTGGCTCTATAGGCTCTGGGAAGACCACTACCCTTAACGCCTTGACTATGCTCTCGCCTCCGGAAGAGAGGATAATAACAATCGAGGAGACCCCGGAGATGAGGCTGGACGGCAAGGAGAATTGGATCCCGCTGACATGCTATGGCGAGTATGATATGGACTCTTTGGTCAGGAACACCCTCAGGATGAGGCCTGACAAGATAATAATCGGCGAGATCAGGGGCAAGGAAGCCATAGCACTTTTCAATGCCATGAATGTGGGCCACAAGGGCCTAGGCACCTTGCACTCAAGCTCTTCCAGAGAGGCCATCTACAGGCTGCAGAGCCAGCCTATGAACGTGCCGACACGTATCATCGCCAATCTAGACCTTATAGTGATCCAGAACATCTTCCACTACCATGGGCGGCCCATAAGGAGGATAACCGAGGTATCCGAAGTGGGCGGCATGGAGGGCGACACGGTGCTTCTAGGGTCCATCTATGAGTGGGACCCCATGAGGGACAAGGTGGCCAAGGATGATACAGTGGCACCAACGACATTCCTGGACAAATTAGCTATCAAAATCAGGGCCAAAAAGAAGGACATTGTTGCTGAGCTGGATAGGAGGAGGATGGTCCTGAACACGCTTTTGGAGCATAAGATACACAACCACGACGATGTTCTGAGGGCTATCAATACTTTTTATAGGGAAGAGCAGGACTTCGACAACGCGATAATGGGGATTAAGCAATGATTATTTTACTGAGTCCCTTATCATCTTCCCTCCCCGGCTCAGGGCGGTTGTCCCGGTCCTTGCGACCTCTTTGATGCCGTATTGGGAGATTACCTTGACAAAGGCGTCTATCTTCTCCGAGTCTCCGACTATCTCGGCTATTATGGAATCTGTCCCGACATCCACTATGTTACCCCTGAAGACATCGACAAACTGTGCGACCTCCGACCTTACATTGCCATTCGGCGTGCTAATCTTGATCAGGGCCAGTTCTCTGCAGACTGCTTCCTCATCCTTGATGTCCCTGACCTTTATGACCGAGATCAACTTGTTCATCTGCTTCACTACCTGCTCCAGGGTCTTCGCATCCCCCTTGACACTTAGGGTAATCCTCGAGTATGCGGGGTTCTCGGTAGGACCTACAGTTATGTTCTCTATATTGAAGCCCCTGCGGGCAAACATACCGCTTATCCTCTGCATGACTCCTGGTCTGTTCTCCACAAGCGCCGAGAGCAGGTGAACCTTTTCACTCATTTTTCATCAAGCATTTTATGTAACATCCCGCCTGGCGGGACCATGGGATACACGCACTCGTCCCTGTCTATTATTATGTCGACAATTGCAGGCTTCCCTGATTTTATGGCCTCTTCTATGGCCTCCTTTATCTCACCGGGCTTCTCTATTTTCTTCCCCCATGCCCCATAAGCCTCTGCGATCTTCTCGAAGTCGGGATTGTTGACCAGGTCAGTCTGGGAATACCTCCTGTTGTAGAATAGCGCCTGCCACATCCTGACATTGCCCAATGATGAATCCTCCATGATGACGTTTACGACCGGTATGTCATAGGCCATGCAGGTGGCCAGGTCCTGCATGGTCATCTGGAAGCTCCCATCACCGGCCATATTAAGCAGAGTGCATTCAGGTCTTGCGACTTTGGCTCCTATCGCCATGGGGAAACCCGCACCCATACAGCCAAGCCCACCAGAGGTTAGAAAATGCCTGGGGTATCTTATATTAAGGTAGTGCATGCTCCAAAGCTGGTTTCTCCCGACCTCCGTTGTTATTATGACCTTCTGCGGGTTCTTGTCTATTATGCCCTGCACTTCCTTCATTATCCTTTGGGGCTTTATCGGTATGTCCTCCTTGTTCATGTCCTGCCTAAAGGTCTTCTTCATCTCCTCTAAATGCTTGCCCCAGGCGGTATGTTTGTTCTTCCTCTCGGCCTCTTTTTTCGCCGCCGCAGAAGCTATCGTCGTCAGGTCCTCCAACACGGTCTTCGCATCGCCGACTATGGGTATGTCTACCCTGACGTTCTTTCCGATCTCACTCGGGTCTATATCGGCATGGATTATCTTTGCATTGGGGGCAAAATGGCCTACATTCCCGGTTATGCGATCACTGAACCGAGTTCCTATAGCGAACAGGCAGTCACTCTCCTGTATAGCCAGATTAGCCCATTTGTTGCCGTGCATGCCTAGCATGCCAAGCCCAAGCGGGTGGTTCTCGGCTATGCTGCCTTTGCCCATCGACGTCGTGGTTACGGGTATGCCAAGGAGCTCTGCGAATTGGACGAGCTGCCGGGATGCATTTGATATTATGACCCCTCCGCCGGCGACTATGACGGGCTTTTCAGCTTCCATAAGCGCGCTGACTGCAAGTTTTATCTGCCTTGGGTGGCCCTTCAGGACTGGGTTATACCCCTCCATGGATATGGTCTTCGGATAGTTGAACTTCCCCATCTCAGCCCTTTGTATGTCTTTCGGGAAATCGATCAGGACAGGACCCGGCCTTCCAGTGTTTGCTATGTGGTAGGCCTCCTTGACTGTTTTGGGAATCTCATCTACCCCCTCCAGAAGGTAGTTGTATTTTGTTATGGGCATTGTTATCCCGACTATGTCAGCCTCCTGGAACGAGTCGCCTCCTATCGCGGTCGTCGGGACTTGGCCTGTTATTGCAACGACAGGAACCGAGTCTATGAAGGCGTCGGTTATGCCTGTCGTCAGGTTCGTAGCCCCCGGCCCGGATGTCGCCATGCAAGTGCCAGTCTTTCCGCTGGCCCTGGCGTAGCCTCCTGCAGCCTGTGCTGCGACCTGCTCGTGCCTGCAAAGGATGTGTTTTATGGAGCTGTCGTCATATAGAACATCATAGACGTCCATTATGGCACCGCCTAAGATACCAAAAATATGCCTGACGTCTTCCTGCTCCAAACACCTAATCAAGGCCTCTGCACCATTCATTTTGTCTTTAACTTTGCCTCAGAACAAATAAAAAGTCCCGTTTTGCCGCCTATTACGGCTTTATTGCCTTGAACTTCAAGCTCTCCAGTCTTATGCCGCCGTATTGGGTCTTGGCGATCTCCCTGTCTTCGTGCAGTATCCTTACCCTGAACCCGGCCGCTTTAATCTTACCTAGATAATCCTCTTTCAATAATGCGCCTGCGACACAACCGCTAAGCAGCTCCGGGTCCTTCCTTTGTTCTTCAGAGAGCTCCTCCAATAATACGATATCTGAGGCAAAGAGCATGCCGTTGGGTTTTAGTACCCTGTACGCCTCTTGGAAGACCTTTCCCTTATCAGGGGCAAGGTTTATAACGCAATTGCTCAGTATTATGTCTATGGACTCATCTTCTACCGGGAGCTCTTCAATGTCCCCCACTCTGAACTCCACGTTTTCGTAACCATATTTTGCCGCATTCTCCCGGGCCTTCTTTAGCATCTCCGGCGTCATATCAATCCCTATGACGAGTCCTGACGGGCCTACCCTTTTTGCAGCCAGGAAGGCGTCGAAGCCCGCACCGCTGCCCAGATCCAAGACTACGTCCCCCTCTTTTATCTTAGCCAGGGCGGTGGGGTTTCCACATCCTAAGCCCAAATTTGCTTCAGGGACATTGTTTATTTCCTCCTCAGAATACCCGATAGCCTGTGATACGTCCTCCTTGGGCTGACAGCCGCAGCAGCATTCTCCAGCCGCAATCTTCGAGTACTTCTCTCTTACGATTTTCTTGACCTCATCTGGTTCCATTTGGCATAACTCAGTTTTTTAAGGAAAAATACAATATATAATTCTCAGGTACCATGCCTTCTATAACTTCGATCCCCTCCCGCCTTAGCAATTCCTCTTTCTTTTTGGACCCTTTTGCGTACCCGCCGACAGACCGGTCGCTTCTGATCACCCTGTGGCACGGGACCTTGACTGGATTCGGGTTCTTGTTCAAGCTGTTGCCCACTGCGCGCGCAAGGGCCTTGTCGCCCAAGGCTTTGCCTACGCCGCCGTATGTCGTGACCTTCCCCCTCGGTATCTTAGAAACGATTCTGTATACTCTCTCATCAAGACTCATTTGATTACCGTCCCGACAAAACCCTTGCCTTCTATAGCCTTCTTTATATTCTCAAGGTTTCTGCCGTTGAGTGCTATGCACTTTATCCCCGACCTCTGCAAAATCTTCACACCAACCATATCTATGAGCTCATACTTGCCGGCGTCCTGTGACAAATGGGCCACCATATCCTGCAGCTTGTCGAGAGGCAGGGTCTTGAACATCTTGGCATTTTTGGACTTCTGTGGGTCTTTGTCATAGATGCCGTCCACGTCAGTCGTCTTCAGAACCAGGTCCGCGTTTAGGTATTCGGCCAAGATAACTGCAACAGCATCCGTGGAGTGTCCAGGTTCTGTGCCCCCCATGACTATGCCCTTGCCCTTGTCCCAGATCGCCTTGGCCTCCAGAAAATCCCCTGGTATTTCCCGGTTCGCCATCTCCCCGAGTATCTCCGCGAACATGCGCGCGTTCTCGCGCGACGCCTCGATTCCGATGTAATCGCACTCCACCTCGTTCGCGCCTTTCTTCCTGGCTTCGCTTATCCTCCTGCGCGCGGCCCTGCCCCCGCCGACCACTATGGCTATCCTATGCTTTTTTGATAGTTCCTTGACAAACCCTGCGAATTTTCTCATGAACTCCAGATCCGGCTCGTCTGGGACCAGAATCGAGCCGCCCAGTGCAAAAACTATTTTCATTTTCCGACAATCCTCTCAGCCTTTGTGCGCGCCTTCCCCATCCTCTTTTGATGCTCCACTAGGAACTTTTCCATGAGGTCCGCGCACCTCTTCTTGTCCTCGCCACAGAGTATCTTCCCGGTCTTACAGTCGTTGTAGATTCTCTGGACCTCTTTGTCGTCTTCTACTAGATGATAATAATATAATTTATAGACAGCACACTCGTCCGGCCTCCCGCCGAGTTTCCTCTGCTCCTCTGCAGTCTCCCTGCCGCCTGTGAGAGCTGACATGACCTTCCTCCTAGCTTCCTTGGGGTCTTCCGAGAGGGCTATGTGGCTCTTTGGGTCAGACGAGGACATCTTGCCACCCTGCAGGCCTTCAAGCAGCCTGTGGAATGTCGCTGATGGCACTTCCAACCTGAAGTTTCCTTCCAGCCTCACGGCTATGTCCCTGGTGAGCCTTAGATGGGGGTCCTGGTCGGCACCCACCGGGACCACGGTAGGCAGGGCCGCGTCCTCAAACTCCGGCAGTTGGGGATGCAAAATGTCCGCGACCTGGGTCAGGGCTGAGAATATCTTGTTTGGGCTCAAGTCTCCGTAGATTGCGCGCAGCTCGTTGAATGTCACCTCTTTGGCTGCCATGTCCCTGAGCCGGTAGTAAGGCGTCTTGTAGTCCGTCTGGAACCAGAAGTGCAGGTTCTTCTCGGACAGCCCGAGAGCGAGGTAATTCGTCAGATACTCCTCTACTGCTATCTTGCGCGCAATGTCGAGCGGTATGTCCCTCATCAGATAAGACTCCAGATCCGCAGCAGCTATATAAACACCCCCCCCTTTTTGCTGGTGCCATATTATCTGGTCGGCCACCATCTTGTGGCCGAAGTGGAACCTTCCGGAGGGCATGAGCCCGGTCATCATTATGTAGGGTTTTTTGTTCAGTATGGCGTTTGCGATCTTGCCGAAGTCGCGGTGCCCGAAGATTATCCCCCTCTTTATATACGAATTGTCACCGAACTTTTCCTTAAACTCATCCATAGGCGCTATCCCGAACTCCTTGAACAGCTTGCCGTAACTCTCTATCTCCTCTACCTTCCACGGATCGAATTTCATGCTGTATATTTATCAAAAGGGGACAAAAATCGAAACAGTTTTATTTTTAAGCGCGTTCACATTCATATAAGGTTTTTTTAGACAACAAACCGGACCAAAAATGATCTCGAAAAAAGGGAATATAGTTGCTGTTATAGCCGTCGTTGTTTTAGTCGCGATAACACTGATTGTGTTGATGATGCACTTCCAAGCCCCCCGAACCGTGACAACTCCAACCTCTGTCCCGACCACCGAAGCAACCCTTGCTGTAGACCGTGGCCTTAGCTTGGGCATATCAAACTTTGCTACTGGAGGTATGGCTGCAAACCCCATGTGGTACAACAATGGTCCGATGCCTCCGACCTTGGAGGAGACAAAGGTCAGTTTTGAGGCGTTTTTAAGACAACAAATTATGATGTTTGTCCAGAAGTTAAGCGAGGAGGAGGGTTATATAATCGACTGGTCCGAGGAGATGTTCTACGATTTCCTATCCGTTCCAAACCTTGAGGAATTGGATTCGGACTCATTTGAGATAGAGCTGAAAGACTTCATTGCGGGTATACAGGCAGACGGTGAGATGAGCTGGATCGACTTCGGAAAAATCAAGACGTTTGCTTATCATATGTGGCTGATGTATAAAAATTATTACGAGTGGATGTCTTACGATGCATGGGACTCGAGCGCTTTGGTAGATAACCAAAGGCAAGGTTTGATCTGGCATCTCGCAAATGGTCCTACTGCTCCCTTCAATAAAGCGAACTGCCAGGCAATGGAATGCACCTGCGACGGTTCAAATCTATTACAGAGCAGTGATGTCCTAGCACAGACGAAGGTAGCGAAACAGGATGTCTATGCGGTTATAGACCAGTCAGTGGAGAAGCTAAACAACATGTACAAGAACTCAGGAACCGACATAACCTGCAAATGGAGGGTGATAAAAGAAAAGTTTGAGAATGATGCCATTTTCGTTCCTCTTGAGGGGGGAGGATGTGATATCGACGCTCAAAATGAGCTAGAGATAGCTACGAGGCCCTGGAACGATGCGGCATGTAACCCGCAGGAAGTAGAGGATGGTGACGTATCCCAGTTTATAACAAATAACGATCTATGTAATCAAGAGCCTATGCTTGAGAACTGGGACGAACCATATACAGTGCCGGACGAGGGCAATGTAATAGTCAGCGACAACATGACCAGCACTGGCGATATTACAGTCAGACCACCAACATTTGGTTCCGACATCGAAAGCGGAAGCGTAGGATGGCAACAACCCATGGAGAATGACACCGTTTTGCAGTATATTGAAGACTGGTTCAATGATATGGACAATTGGGAAAATGAAACCATATACGAGGACAATAGGAACACCCTGACACGGCTTTGGGGTGTTGAGAATAAAGTTGCCATACTGTATTCAGTGGCGTGTGAGGATCCCAATGTCCTCATAGATTCAGATAGAGGCCTTATTCCCTTCACGACAGAGGTACAGATGAGAATACACGTGAAGAAAGGCTGTCCGCCACCACCACCTGGCAAGCCTTCAGCAAGCTGTGAAGGAGGTCTTATAGGCTCTGCAGCCCCTGGTGTTGGATGCCCGGTTTGCCAAGAATGGAGCGCGTACGCGTACAAGGGTTTGGAGAGTCAGTGCAGTATTGACGGGGCTAGCATAGGAGACCAAGTTAGCTGTGACTTCACCTTAGACGGGCCATGGGATGAGGATAGCGAACCAGAACTCTGCTACTACAAAAACGGCCAGTTCTCGGATACCGGGGCTTATATGAGAGGTGAGGGATACAGGGTCTATAACGAACTTGAATGCTTTGTAGACGTGAATGGTTATGAC